>JAZHDE010000075.1:0-6329 GCA_036584515.1 Candidatus Cloacimonadota bacterium
TGGGCTATATTCAACGCCCTTCGGGCTGATAAAAGTGTTTTCACACAGGCTCCTTCGCAGGAATGACATAAGGTAAACCTTGGGGAAAAATGGGTGTACTTTGACTGATTTACGCGGCATTATCTGGAAAAGGTTATTACTCAATGGTCTTTTTTCACTATTAACTTGTAGGGGTAGACCTTTGTGTCTGCCCGTGAGCCTGGTCTGCCAAACTCCGATTTGGCAGAAACACTCTGAGAGTGAACAGTTAACAGAGAGTGACAAGTCCGGAAAGAGCCCTGAAGGGGCGACCTCTGATAGCGATGGGCGGCAGCCCATCGAACTAAAGTGCCACAAGCTCTGATCAAAGCCCTGAAGGGGCGTCATCTTGCGTTCTATTTGGTATAGTGGACACGTCATCCTGACGTGTTTTTTTATCAAAGCGACAAGATGTCGCTTCCACTCTGGTCACTGGTCACTTACAAAAAGCGACAAGATGTCGCTTCCACTCTGGTCAATGGTCACTCCCCAAAAGCGACAAGATGTCGCTTCCACTCTGGTCGCTTCCACTCTGGTCGCTTCCACTCTGGTCACTCGTCACTTATAAAGAAAGGATTTGACAAGCTTCCCCACTTCGCTATTGCTGTTAAACAATTGGTAAATACATTACCTTGTGTGTGTTAGAAAGAACTATAACTTGCCTGAAAAGGAGCCTGTATGTCTGAAAACAGAGAAGCGCTCGATAAAATATTGAATTTTTATCGAGGGAAAAAGGGTGTCCTGATTCCCCTGATGCAAAAGGTACAATCCCTGGAAGGTTACCTCTCCCGGGACACAATGCAGTATTTGGCAGATCAAATGTCCATCCCCGCCGCAGAAATCTATGGAGTGGCAACCTTCTATTCAATGTTCAAGCTGGTTCCCCAGGGCAAACACATCATCCGGATCTGCAAAGGCACAGCCTGTCACGTTTCCGGCGCCAATGCCATCGGCACTGCCCTGAGAGATTTCCTGCAGCTCAAAGAGGGTGAAGAAACCACCCAAGACCGGAAATTCACCCTGATGGAAGTAGCCTGTTTGGGCTGTTGCAGCCTGGCTCCCGTGATGATGGTGGACGACCAGACCTTTGGTAAACTAACCGCAGAACTAATTCCCGGCATTCTGGAACGTTTTGACTTCTGAGGAGATCACTATGCAAGAAATCACTATAAAAGTGGGAATGGCTTCCTGCGGCTTGGCTGCAGGGGCAGGTGAGGTTCACCGCAAGCTGGAAGAATATCTGCAAGCGCAGGCTCTTCCCATCAAACTGCAGAAAACCGCCTGTATCGGCATGTGTTTTGAAGAACCGCTGGTGGAGTTTTGCGGCACGGAAGCCGGCTCGCTCACCCTCGGTCAGGTGGATCCCGAAACCATCAGCCAAAGCCTGGAAGATTACATCGCAGGCAGAGACGTCAAAGGCAGAGTGATCCTGGCAGAAAAAGGCAACGCCATCCACAATGATCTGATCAACAACCAGGTGCGGATTGTCCTGCGCAATTGCGGCAGGATAGATCCTCAATCCCTGGATGAATACATCGCGGCAGGCGGTTATTCCGCTCTGAAAAAAGCTCTGACCCTCAAACCCGAAGAGATCGTGCAGGTGGTCAAAGACTCCGGCCTCCGAGGCAGAGGCGGAGCAGGATTTTCCACCGGCCTGAAATGGAGCTTTGCCCAAAAGGCTCCCGGACCCAAAAAATATGTGGTCTGCAACGCCGATGAAGGCGATCCCGGTGCCTTTATGGATCGCAGCGTGCTGGAAGGCGATCCCCACAGCGTGATCGAAGGCATGGTGATCGGAGCCTATGCCATGGGCGCCGATGAAGGCTATATCTATTGCCGTGCCGAATATCCCCTGGCCATCCGGCATCTGCTCAAAGCCATCGACGATGCCGAGGCAGCCAATCTCCTGGGCAAAAATATCCTGGGCACAGATTTCTCTTTTGAACTGCATATCAAAGAAGGCGCCGGAGCCTTTGTCTGCGGAGAGGAAACCGCTCTGATGCAATCCATCGAAGGCAAGCGCGGCATGCCCACCATCCGGCCTCCCTTCCCCGCCGAATCCGGCCTCTGGGGCAAGCCCACCAATATCAACAACGTCGAAACCTGGGCCAATATCACCTGGATCATCACCAATGGAGCGGCAGCCTTCCGCCAATACGGCACAGAAAAATCTCCCGGCACCAAGGTCTTTGCCCTGGCTGGCAAGATCAAAGGCGGCGGCTTGATTGAAGTGCCCATGGGCATCAGCGTGCGGGACGTGATCTACAAAGTAGGCGGCGGCATGAAGACCGAAGCCCCCTTCAAAGCAGTCCAATTGGGCGGACCCTCCGGGGGCTGCATCCCGGAAGCCCTCCTGGATACCATCGTGGATTACGATTCCATCACCCAAACCGGTGCCATCATGGGTTCCGGCGGCATGGTGGTGATGGATCAGACCAATTGTATGGTCGATGTTGCCCGATTTTTCCTGAATTTCACCCAAAACGAATCCTGCGGCAAATGCACTTTTTGCCGGGTCGGCACCCGCAGAATGCTGGAAATCCTCACCCGAATCACAGAAGGCAAAGGCGAGCCGGAAGATATCGGCAGGCTGGAAGAACTCGCCACCAATATCATCAAAGGTTCTCTCTGCGGCTTGGGACAGACAGCCCCCAATCCCGTGCTCACCACCCTGCGCTATTTCAAGGATGAATATCTGGCACACATCAATGAAAAGCGTTGCCCTGCCGGTGTTTGCACAGCCCTACTGCATTACGAGATCATCCCGGAAAAGTGCATCGGCTGCACCGCTTGTGCCAGAAAATGCCCTGTGAACTGTATCTCGGGAACAGTCAAACAGCCCCACGTGATCGATCAAAGCCTCTGCATCAAGTGCGGAGCCTGTTTCGACACCTGCAAATTCAATGCCATCATCAAGAAATAGGAGCGGGAAATGATAGAAGTTTTACTCAATGGAAAGACAGTTACTTGCGAGCCCGGAACCACTATCCTGGATCTGGCCAGACGCGAAGGCCTCAAGATTCCCACTCTCTGCCACGATGAAGAGCTGAATCCCTATGGATCCTGCTGGGTCTGTGCCGTGGAAGTGAAAGGCAGGCGCGGCTTTGTAACTTCCTGCGGCACTACAGTCAGTCCCGGGATGGAGATCGTCACGGATAGCCCGGAGATTCAGGCAGCGCGTAAAATGGCGCTGGAACTGCTGATCTCCAATCACTATGCGGATTGCGAAGCTCCCTGCAGGGTTGCCTGCCCGGATCACGTCGATATCCAATCCTACATCTCTCTGATCGCCAATGGCCAATATCATGAAGCCGTGAAGGTGATCAAAGAAACCCTGCCTCTGCCGCTTTCCATCGGCAGAGTCTGTCCCGCCTTTTGTGAAAAGGAATGCCGCCGGCAGATTGTGGAAGATCCCATTGCCATCCGCCAGCTCAAACGCTTTGCTGCCGATCAGGATTTGGAAGATTACTGGACCTACGTGCCCCAGAAAGAGGCGGAGAAGCCCCAAAAAGTGGCGATAGTCGGCGCCGGACCCTCTGGGCTGACCTGCGGCTTCTATCTCTCCAATCAGGGCTACAGCGTGGACGTTTTTGAATCCAACCCCGCCGCCGGTGGCTGGCTGCGCTATGGCATCCCGGAATACCGCCTGCCCAAAGCCATTCTGGATCGGGAGATCGAGCTGCTCTGCGTCAACGGCATGAAGATCCATTACAATCGTGAGCTGGGCAGAGACCTGAATCTGCAAAGCCTGGCAGCGGATTATGATGCGGTCTATCTGGCGCTTGGTGCCCAGAAAGCCGTGCCCATGCCGGTCAAAGGCAGCGATCTGACGGGTTGCTACCTGGGCGTGGATTTCCTGAAGGCTCATGCCCTGGGAGAAGCTCCCAAGCTGGGCAAGAAGGTCGCCGTGGTCGGAGGTGGAAACACCGCCATAGATTGCGCCAGAACCGCTCTGCGGCTGGGTTCCGAAGTCACCATCATCTATCGCAGAACCAGAGATGAGATGCCTGCCGAGCCCTATGAGATCGAAGCCGCCGTGCATGAAGGCGTGAAGCTCCTGCAATTGACCAACCCGGTCGAATACAAGGGTGATGAAGGCAAGCTCTGCTCCGTTACCCTGGAAAAGATGAAGCTGGGCGAGCCTGATAAGAGCGGCAGAAGACGTCCGGAACCCACCGGAGAATTCTTTGAAGAAGATTTTGATTCCATCATCGCTGCCATCTCCCAAGTGCCGGAGATCGAGCTTTTTGCCGAAGATGAGAATAAGATTGGCACCGATATCCTGCCCCTTTCCCGCTGGTCCACCGCTATTGTGGATGAGTCCAGTATGTGGACGGGACTTGCCAGCGTCTTTGCTGGGGGAGATTTCCGCCGGGGTGCTGCCACAGCCATCGAAGCCATCGCGGATGGACGCTTGGCAGCCGAGGCTATCGCCAGCTATCTGGAGCGTGGCGAGATCAAGGCAGCGGATTTCCGCTTTGATGCCAAAAAAGCCGCCCGGATCCAGGACGTTTCTCCCACTGAATATGCCCAATACCCAAAAGTTCCCCGCGCAATAATGCCGGAATTACCGGTGCAAGAAGCATCGCGGAGCTTCAGGGAAGTGGAACTGGGCTTTAGCGAAGCTGAAGCCCGCAAGGAAGCCGAACGCTGCCTGGAATGCGGCTGTCAGGTCAATGAAAGCTGCTCGCTGCGTGCCTATTGCAGCGAATATAAGGTGGAAGCCTCCAAGTTCCTGGGCAGCATCAATAAACACCCGATCGACCACAGCCATCCCTTTATCCTGCGGGATGCCAACAAATGCATCAATTGCGGACGCTGCGTGCGTAGCTGCAGCGAGATCCAAGGCGCTGCGGTGCTTGGCTTTATCTACCGTGGATTCTCCAGTGTGGTGGCTCCCGAATTTGGGGAGTCGCTCACTGTGACCACCTGCGAAAGCTGCGGCAAATGCATCGCCGTCTGTCCCGTGGGTGCGCTGGTGGAGAAGAATGCGTTCTACAAGCTGAATCCTCTCCTGCGTGATACCACCTTGCAAAGTTGCGGAATCTGCGGCACTGGCTGCCAGATCGAAACTCAGACTCAGACCGATGGCGTGGTGCTGATCCAAGCACCTCAAAAAGACGAAGATCGCGATTTCAACGGACGCAATCTCTGTTTCAACGGACGCTTTGGCTGGCAGACTCTTTACGCTCCCGAGCGGCTGCATCTGCCCCGCTACAAAGAAGATGGCATCTGGAAAGATATCTCCTGGGCAGAAGCCCGCAAGCTGATGGCAGAGAAGACGAAGGAACTGAAGAGCTACCACTTCGAGATCTCGCCCCGGATATCTCTGGAAGAGATGCTGATGCTCAAAGCAGTGGCCAATACCCGTGCTGCCAAGCTTTATGCAGATCCCGCTCTGCAACCCATCGCTCCGGCTCTCTTGCCGCTGAAGCCGGATCCCAGGGCTTATGACAGACTGAATAGCTTTACTGAACTGGTGGTGATCGGCAAGATTTCCCACACGCTGAGGACTCTGCTGAGGCTGAAACAACGCCAAGGCAAGCGACTTGTGCTGATCAATCCTCCCGATGCGGGATTTAACCGCTTTGCAGACAGGATTCTGAAGAGTTTGGATGAGCTGGAAGCCTCTGCCGGGCAAGTGTTTATCTATAATCTACATGAGATTTCCCCGCGCGAACTCCACAGGCTCTACACTCTGGCTTTGAGGCTGGATCCAGAAGCAAAGAATCTCTGGGCCAGCTCGAACTATGCCAATTACTGGGGACTTCTGGCTATGCAACCCTGCTTCAACCTGCCGGCCGAAGCTGAGCTGGCGCTGGGCTGGGGTTGCTATCCCGCCCATAGTGCACAGTCCAGATTCTCGGTGGCCATCCAGCTTTTTGCCGATGATGCCGCTCCGGTGGATCTGCTGCTGCCCGCGCCTTCCTATCTGGAGATTGAGGCACATACTCTGGGAGATATGGCGCGTCCTGGAGCCTGGATGAATCCCGCCAAGTCCATGATCATCAATGAACTGATGCGTGTCTTCTATGAGCTGGGCTGGATTATGCCTTCCACAGCGGAGATCAACCATTGGAACCTTTTGGTGGAAGAACTGATGGCAGCACTTCAGAGCAGGGAAGCCGCTATACCAAGCCTCGATGGAATTGATCCGGATACTCTCAACGCTACTGCTGCGTCCCCTCAATACATCTGGGATACGAAAATTGAGAAGCTCTATGAAACCAGGAGAGTAACGAGAGTGGAAGCGGCGATAGTGGAAGCGACATCTTGTCGCTTTGGGGAAGTGATTAGGGACTAGGGACTAG
>JAZHDE010000076.1:0-27187 GCA_036584515.1 Candidatus Cloacimonadota bacterium
CGGGCGCTGCCCTAGCCAGCTACAAAAGAGTAAGGGAGATCAATCCCAACTATGCTCTGGCTGATAAGGTCAATTACAATATCGGATTCCTGGCTATGAACACCGCCATCAATGCGATGGATCTCAGACGTGCTGCTTTCTTTGAAGCCAATCCCACTGCCGTTACCTACAGCGAAGCCCTGAAATTCCAGGAAAGCAACTTCAGCGAGTCCATTGCAGCTTTCGGTAGCGTCATTGAACTAAATGCAGACCAGGCTCTCAAAGATGAATCCCACTTGCATCTTGCCGCCATGTATTTCCTCCTGGCCAGTGATTCAACCACACCTGAAACTTACTATAGTCTGGCTCTCAGCAACCTGAATCCTCTGGTGGCTGATGCCTCGAATTCTCGTCACTTTGAAGCACTCTATCAAAGAGGCGTGATCTATATGAACTACGGTGGAAACAATGGCTACAGAAATGCGATCAACGATTATGCAGCTCTCCTGACTGGTATCAAGACCGGTGTGATAACTGATCCCGGCCTGATTCAGGATTATCAGGATGCAGCAGTGGACAACATTTCCTTTGCACTGATAGCCTTGGATGGTGAAGACTTTGAAGCAACAGCTCAGGGTGCCGAACTTGAAGCCTTCCTTGTTGGTTACCAGGATGAGACCGTTCTGGCCCGGATCTATGATCGTGCTGCACAGCAGAAGAGCCAGGAACTGGGTTCCCCGCTTCAAGCCAGAGACTTCCTGATGGCCAAGATCCGCAGAATGCCCAGAACTCTGGACAATCCTGCCGGTATCCACCAGACAGTGATTCTCTACAACCAGTTCTTCATGGAACTTCCTGCCGATCGTCAGTCCGTGGTCATGACTCCCAATACCTACAGATTTAATCAATACCAATACCTGATAGATAACTATGGTTCGAATTCCGCTTGGTATCAAACCAACCGCAACAATCCCGCCATAGGAGATCAGCTTGCTCTGATAGATACTGCCTATGCCACTATGGAAAGACGTCTGATCAACAACTTCTCCCAGGCCATCAACAACCAAAATGCCAGCCACACTGAGAGACAGGCCGCCTTCAATGCCTATCGCGAACACGTTACCAAGTGGGCAGGTTTTGCTGATGTGCATGCCGGCCGTCTGGCTGAAAGACAATTGGAATGGCAGAATAGAACCACAGATTTCAGTGCTGTTTTGGCAGAGAGCTCGGATTCACCAAAAGACTGGTATGATGCCTATGCCATCCTCACCACCTTTAACGACACCAATCCTGCTCAAGCCAGATTCCAATATGAAGGTCTGGCCTTCAGATTCGCTCAAAACCTGCTGGACGACCAAGCCCCCAGATTTGCTGAGGCCGGTTACAGTCCCATGGCAGGAATACCTCAGAATGCCGATGATCTCTACGGTTTTTACGAAGGTGCCGCTCTCCGCTTTGTGGCAAGCGCCATCAGCCCGGAGAATCTCAGCACGGAAAACCAACAATTTGCCTTCCAAACTCTGATGAGCTTGGGCGATATGAACGTACAAAGAAATCGTCCGGCCAATGCACAAGCCTATTACTTACGCTTACTGCAGCAGGGAGAGGCCATTGGTGATGTAATGGAAAGAGATCTCTATCTGAAATTGGCAGATATCGCCGCTTCCCAAAACCTCTATGCCGATGCGGAAGCAGCCTATCGTCAGGCCTTGGTTCTGGCTACCGATTCAGAAGATGCAGCCCTGATCCAAAACCAGATTCTAATTCAGATTCAAAATAAGTTTGAAGCGGCTGAAGCTGCAGGGGACTATCAGACTGCTGCTCAGGACTACCTGCGCATGGCAGCCGAGTATCGCGAGAGCAATCCTCAGAGATATCTTGGATATCAAAACCTTGCACAAGAAGCCTATATCAAAGCTGGTCAGTATCAGAATGCCATTGATATCCTGATGCAACTGGCCACTGATCGCAGCGACAAAGCTGAAGTTTATGCCCTGCACTTCAAGGCTTGGGGATTGGCCGACAGCCTGATGCAGGACGCTCCTCAAACCCAACGCATCAAGGACAGCTTCATTGCCCGCTATCCTAATAGCCTTGAAGCTTTCAACCTCCATCTGCTTGCCATCGAACCCCTGAAGGACAATCCTCAGACCAAGATGCTGGCCGCCGAGAAGTATCTGGAACTCTACGACAGAGCCAGACAAAACACCATTGAAACCGGCGAGACCACTCCCGATGAGATCTATCTCTGGGCTATCAGCATCTACATCAATGAGAACCAGGTGGAAGAACGCAACCGTCACTTTGAGAGCTTCATTCAAAGCTACCCGAACCATCCCAATACCATCGTATTCATGCAAGGTCTGGCAGATCACTACTGGGCTGCCGGAGACACCCTGACTTACGAACGCTATGCCAGAGACATCTTCCGCAAGGATCCCAGTCTCTCCGCCTATTACAAGCGCTTAGCCGATGCCCGTCTGGGAAAACTTGCTGCCGAATTTGACGCTGCTTACATCAATAAGAACTGGACTCTGGTCTTTGAAAAACGGGATGAGTTTACCCAAATGGAAAATGGCTACAAGCGTGAAGGCCTGAGCTTCGAAACAGAAGCCGTGTATCAGGCTTTTGCCCGGGCCCAAACCGAGTATGACCGGATTCAAGCCCAGATTGCCTTCTTCAGGAACTTTGATAACTCCATCAGCAATCTGGAGCGTAACGGCTTTATCAGCCGCAGTCCCGGTGCTCTGATCACACTCAACCCAAACACAACCTGGCAAAGACACCTCTTTGGAGGCCGTCCAAACCGTGTTCCTGCCCTGCAACCTGTAGTTACCGCAGAAGTGAATCGTGTGCTGGCTCTCCTCAATAGCAGCACCGAATTTGAACTGGATAATACTCGTCGTCTCAGAGCCCTTGACTTGATCTCCAGAATCAACGAGCATGCCAAGTATGCAATCGAGACTCAGGTGGAACGCTACTTTGAAACTACCAATGAATTTGCTCCCTATAGAAACCGCAATCAGATGAGCGCTGAGGAGTATGAGGAACTGGTGGCGACCATGCGTGCTTATGCAGCTCAATACACCTCCGAGTACCTGAATGCAGCCTATAGCATGTATCTGCAAACCTACAATACCTATTATATGGCAGGTTATCGCGATACCTATACAAACCGCGCCAAGACCAAGCTTACCGAATGGAATGTGGAACCTCAGTACCAAGTGGATGAGTATCCCATGAACACAGAGTGGGATATCAGCCTGGCTGAAGGCGGAAGATTGAATCTGATCTCCAGTGTCACCTCTCCCAATGGAGTCACCATGGGTAAGATCAGCATTCCTGGAAACAACTCACTCGTTCTGAGTAAGACCGTCAACGCCAGAATCCAGCCGGACTTTGGTTTCATCCAAATGGTCTATCCCTACGATGCCGAGATTAAGATCAACGATAGAACCGTCACCCCCGCCTACGTTCCTGCCGACACACTCACAGCCGGTGAAGCCATGAGCACCAGATTCGCTCTGATGATCGATCAGGCCAGCTGGGCAGAAGGCGAAAACAGACTGCAGATAACCCTGCCAAACACCTCCACTCAAGCTCTGGATCTCAGCCTGAGCCTCCAGCTTGTTTTTGGACGTGAGCGTTTGGCAACAGCCGTGCCGGTTGAGACGGTTAAAACCCTCTCAAACACTAGCTGGACAGTCTCCAGCTACAATCCTGAGACGGGTGAGCAGAACACAGCTACACCGGTCGATGCCGGTGCCTTCGGCATAGACAAAGCCAATATCCTTGATCTGGAAAGCACCACTGCCTCCCCCATCTGGGTGGATGAAAGTGTGGCCCGCACCGATAATCTGATCTTCGAGACCAGTTTCGATGTGAGTACAACGTTCCGTGAAGGTTATATAGATATGGTTGCCCCTCAGACCGCAACCGTTTATCTGAATGGAGTGGAGATAGCCACCGCTGAGGAATTCTACTATGAAGATCAGCCCAGGGTTTACTATCCCAGCCGGATACTCATCGATGCACAAAACGTCGTTTCAGGCAGAAATACCCTGAGATTTGTGGTGAATAACAACACCGATTTCAGAGGTTTCCTGGCTGATATCACAATCAAGAAAACAGTACAGGAGTGATTGAAATGAATAAAAAGATTCTCTTATTCATCCTGCTCGTCTTAAGTCTTGGCGTTATCTGGGGGCAACAAGCAGACCCCAGGGCAGCCTTTGAAAACATCCGCACCCGAGAGGGAGAGACCATCGTTACCAATATTAAGGATCTCATCCCTTCCATCACAGTTGTCACAACCAAGACAAACACGACTCCTCCTGTGGGTATGTTTGACTACAAGTTTAACCAACAAACCATCATTGAAAAAAGCGTTAATCTAATAAAAAACTGGCGAAAGGAGTCAAAATGAACGCAAGGAACATCATTATCGTCTTATTAGTCCTCGTTTTAGGCATTGGCGTAGTCTTTGCCCAAACTGCTGAAGGACAAGCCCCTGTAACCACAGAAGAGACTATGGCTACAACAGGAACTGAAACAGCCCCCGCTGAAACCAATAGCAACATTGTCATCACCCCCGGTGAGATTTTTAAGGACAGCGGTTTTTGGGGATATCTGATCCTCCTGGTTTTCATTATTGGTATTGTCTATGCAGTAGTTCGCTACATCCAGCTCTACGTTCGTGAGAAGATCGATGCCGGTAAGTTTTATCTGAAACTCAAAGGCTACATCAAAAACGACCAGATCGACGAAGCCACCAAGATCTCCGAAAGCTTCAAAAACACCACCATGGGCTTCATCTTCTGGAGCGGCCTGATGGTTTTCAAAGATGCCCGTAAGAGCGGCAAGAAAGGCGAAGAGCTGAACAAATCCGTGCAAAACGCCTTTGATGAAGCCGTGCTGCAGACAGTGCACAAACTCGACGCCGGTTTGTTCTGGTTTGACCTTCTGGCTCAGATCTGCACCTACCTGGGACTGTTGGGAACAATTTGGGGTCTTATCACCGCTTTCAAAGCTCTTGATGCTGCTGCTGAAGCTGATAAGAACAAAGAACTCACCAAGGGTATCAAAACCGCTATCGGTACCACCGCTATGGGTCTGATCGGCGCTATCCCGCTTACCCTCATCAAGGGCGGACTTCTGGTTCGTGCCCAAAACATCATCAACGATATCGACGAATTTAGCGTAAAACTTATCAACCAAATCACCACTTCAATAAAGGAATAGTATTATGGCATATCGTCCTTCTGCCGGAAGGAACCAAAAGGCCGCAACCGAGCCCAGACAACCTGATCTGGTGCCGATAATGAACTTATTCCTGGCGATTATTCCCTTCTTGCTATTAATGCTGGTGATAAGTCAAGTGGCCCTGGTTGCCTTGAACTTCACCTCTACCGGAGGCGGTGGTGGCGGAGCAGATAACAATGCAGGCGGCGGTGGACAAGATATCAAGAAAGTACAGGTAATCATCATGGACACAGACGACGCAGCCCGTGGCCTCTTCAAAGGCTTTGAAATCCGGGAACCCGGCGCCGACTCCCAAAGAATACCCGCTGTGAATGGTCAGTTTGATTGGGCCGGGCTGGATAACAATCTGAAAAGCCTGCGCTCCAGAAATCCTGAACTGCGTGATATTAATGTCCTTGTCTATCCTGAAGTGTTATACGGAGCTCTGATGAAAACCATCGATCTCTGCAAGGTAAATACATTCGTTAACGTACACTACGAAGTACCCAGAGTTTCTTACTATCAAAGAGGTTGATTATGAGTTATATTAGCAGATTCTCTTCTGATGGCAGTAAGAACCGTCGCGTACGCCGTAAATTTGATGATACTGCAGGACTTTCCATCACATCGCTCTTGGACGTCCTCACCATCATCTTAGTTTTCCTGATCAAAAACGTTTCCATGGAAGCCCAAAAGGTTACCATCCCGACTGATATGAGATTCCCTTCCACCATCACCAACGAACAGCTTATTGCCCAAGGTTCAACCATGGTGGTTCGCATGTATCCGGATCAGATCTATCTGGGGACAGAATCCCTGTCTTTTGGAAGTCTGGCTGAGATTGTGGATAATGCCTCAAAACGGGAAGCAATCTATAATTACCTTAGCATGGAAGCGCAGAAGATCTTTGAACGCCCTGCCAATAACGAGCCCTGTTTGCTGATTCAGGCGGATGAAACAATTCCCTGCCAGTACATCAGCGAGATGGTCAAGATTGGCACTCAGGCATCCTTCCAATTTGTTTATTTCTCGACCCTCAGTGATCCCACCTGGTTCTCTGGCGGCGTCGCGAGCTTAAGGTAAGGAGGTATAGAATGGCGAAAACATTACTAAACCTCAAGCTGAACTACAAAGGTAAAAATCTGGATATAGCCAAGTACGGGCGTGATTTCACAAACAAGCTCTTCATTGGCTCAAACAAATACCTCTTTTGGCAGATCCTGGATCCCAAGTTCCCGGATAAACACCTCTTCCTCACTTCCACCGGTGGAGATTTCTATCTCCAGCTTGTACCCGGCAGCAAGGTCTCTTGCGTAAAGGGTGGCTCGGAAGTGGATCAGGCTTATCTGACCAGCAACAAGATCCTCACCGGTAACAGCTTGAAACTCAGCCCGGATATGACAGGCTCAGTAGCGCTGACACCGGATTGGGAGGTCAAGTTTGAATTCAGTGAGCCTTGGGTGAGCGTTCTGACAGAAGAGCAAAGACAGGTTGTGGCCCAATATTCCCGTCGCGCAGAACTTTCCAGCACGGAGAGATTCAATCGCGGTTTGATGCTGGGAATCACAGCACTGGCTATCCTCTTCCTCATCGTCTACGATCTCTGGCTCAAACCGGCCGATACTGGAGTGGCAGATCTGGAAGCCCGTTTACAACAACTGGCCACCAGAGTTACTCCTGCTGTGGAAGCACAATCTTCCACCTTTGAAGCCGAAGAACCAGAAACCCCGCCGGAAACAGGACAAGAACAGGCTCAAGCCGCTCAGCAAGCCCGTCCCGGAACTCCAACCGGACAGACTCAAGGTACTGCCGGCTCGGCAGCAGCCAATTTTGGCCTGGGAGATTTCAATGCCAGCGCAACTCAAAGACCCATGCAGGTCGTAGCCGTTACCGGCTCTGAAGTCTTTGGTGCCACACGCCCCGGTGGAAGACCCGGTGGTAGCGGTGCAACCGGACCCGGAGCCTCCGGACCCGGAACAGGTGCTGCCTCAAACTTCAACCCCGGCGCCACCTCTGTGGCCGGAGCTGACCTTGGCGCAGTAGCCACTCGCGGACCCAACGTAGCAGGCAGCAGCATCCGTCCTCAAGGCGGCGTTGCGGTCGTTACCGGTGATGCCAGCAGAGTTGCTCCCATCGGACGTCCTATAGCCCAAACAGCCGCTCAGCAGAGTGTGAGGACCAGCTTCACCACTCAGAGTGTACAAACCGTATCCGAAGGCAGTATTCAAAGTGCACCAGCAGAATCGCAGGCCACCTATGCCACGATCGCTGCCCGGGTGAATAGCCTCAAAGGCCGGATCAATCAAGCCTTTGTCTCGGAATACAATGTACAGCCTCAAGCCGGTTCTGTAGCCATTACCCTCTATGTTGGGGCGGATGGCTCAGTAAGAGCAGCTGATGTGGTTCCTCAAAGCGGTGATCTCACAACGCAGTTCCTGCAAAAGGTTCAACAGCAGGTACTGACTTGGAGATTCAGCGTATCCGAAATGGCAAAATACCGTTTCGTGATGCAATTCAGAAGAAACTAGCCTCAATATAACTAACTAAAAGGAGCTTTACCTCAGGGTGAAGCTCCTTTTCTAGTTAATGGTTAATAGTGAATGCTGCGCTGCTTGTAGCTCTCTTTGGGTTGGCACAACCCTCTCACTAATACGCGTTCTATTCGGCATAGTGGACACGTCATCTTGACGTGTTAGTTTTGAAAAGCGACAAGATGTCGCTTCCACTCTCATCTGCGTTCTATTAATCATGTTCTATCCTGTTGATCCTGCCATCTGCGTTCTATTCTGGTAGCTTACCCTCCCTCCCCCACTTTTCAATTGACAGCCTCACCCCCAAAACCAAGCTTGCTTTTATGTATTACTATAAGGTTCATTTACAGATCGGCTACAGAGATTTTACCTACTGCTCGGAGCAGAGGATTATACCCGGCCTCAGGGTTTTGGTTTCATTTAACCGCAAGCTCCAGCTGGGCATCTCCGGGGATGAGGTCAAACAGCTTCCCGCCAAGGCTATCCGCTATCTGCCTATTGAAGAAGTGCTGGATTCCGAGCCGCTTTTTGCCCCCAATCTCCTGAATCTGGCAGAGTGGATGGCTTCCTACTATCACGCCCCTCTGGGAAGAGTGCTCTTTGCCTGCCTGCCCTCATATCTGCAGCCGGATCTGGATACCCAAATCCGCTGGCTGGAAGGAACCGAAGCGGATGAGGAATGCCAAGCTCTGCACTTGCTGCTGCCCGATGATCAATTCTACAACCTTAGCGAGCTGCACAAGGCAAATCCCCGGCTGCCCATTTACCGTCTGGCAGAGATTGCCGAGGTCCGGGGATATGTCGAACTAAAACGTAAGCTCGCCCATAAAGATAAACAGAAGACGGTCAATTACGTCCGCCTGAAAGAAGTGCTCCCGGATAGCTCCATCCTGCCTGCTAAGCAGCTCGAAGCCTATGCTTTGATCGAATCCTCCGGTGGAGAGCTACCCCTGGCAGAGCTCTCGCATCAGGTCTCCTACAGTTGCCTCAAAGCCCTCGCAAAAAAGGGCATTATCGAGATCTTTCCCCGCAAGCTGGACCATCGTATGCTGATCGTCCCAGGCTCCGAAGCTGCCAAAAGCATCATCTTAAATACAGAACAGGAGACAGCTATTGCAGCTATCCGCCAAGGGACAGGTGATTTCAACGTCAACCTGCTCTACGGCATCACAGGCAGCGGCAAAACTGAAGTCTATCTGGAGATCATCTCGGATTACCTCTCTCGAAACAAGGCCGTAGTCTTCCTGATCCCGGAGATAGCCCTCACACCCCAGATGGTGGATCGCTTTTCCACCCGCTTTGGCGAAAACCTTGCCATCATGCATTCCCAGCTTTCGGAGCGCGACCGCCTGGAACAGTGGAAACGAATCAAAGCTGGAAGCTGCCGTCTGGTAGTGGGTGCCCGCAGTGCTATCCTGGCTCCGGTGCAAGACCTGGGTTTGATCGTCGTGGATGAAGAGCATGAACAGAGCTACAAGCAGGATACTGCTCCACGATACAACGGCAGAGATGTCGCCGTGGTCCGGGCTCAGATCGAAGGGGCTCAGGTGATCCTGGGCAGTGCCACACCCTCCCTGGAATCCTGGCACAACGCCCAAACCGGTAAGTACCGCCTGCAAACCATGCTACAGCGTCCCCTGAACTATACTCTCCCCAGGGTTCGAATCCTTGATCTGCGCAATGAACAGACAGACGACCTGCTCACACCGGAATTGATCGATGCCATCCAGACCCGATTGGAGAATAAGCAGCAGGTCATCCTCTTCCAAAACCGCCGGGGCTATTCCTCTTTCCTGCAGTGCCTCAAATGCGGTGAACTGGTGAAGTGCAGCAATTGCGAGATTTCCATGTATTACCACCGCGACCGGGAGGAAGTGCACTGCCACTATTGCGGCAATCACTATCCCAGCCCCCGGAAATGCCCCTCCTGCGGAGCCCACAGCTTTTCCCATGGCGCTTCCGGCACCCAAAAGCTGGAGCAAATCATCTCGCTGCTCTTTCCAGATGCCAGAATCCTGAGAATGGATTCAGACAGCACCAAGGAGCGGGATCGCTATAAACACATGTATGACAAGATGAAATCCCGCGAGGTGGATATCCTTCTGGGTACTCAGATGATCTCCAAAGGCCTTGATTTCCCCGGAGTAACTCTGGTGGGCATCGTGAGTGCGGATATCTCTCTGAACGTCCCGGATTTCCGCTCCGCGGAGCGCACTTTTCAGCTGATCACACAGGTGGCAGGACGCTCCGGCAGAGGCGAGGACAAGGGAGAAGTGATCATCCAGACCTACAACCCCATGCACTACGCTATTCTCCATGCGGCAAACCAGGACTACACTGCTTTT
This sequence comes from Candidatus Cloacimonadota bacterium, assembly GCA_036584515.1. Classification (GTDB taxonomy): domain Bacteria; phylum Cloacimonadota; class Cloacimonadia; order Cloacimonadales; family Cloacimonadaceae; genus PHBP01. Next base: position 10,097 of record JAZHDE010000076.1, read on the forward strand.
GCCTCCGAAGAGATGAGCTATCGCCAAAGGCTCTCCTATCCGCCCTATTTCCGCTTGGCGAGAATAGTCTTTCAGAGCAAGGATCCGGAAACTCTCCTGGAGGAGATGGACAGGCTGGAGGACTTTCTCCAGACTGGTGGCGCTCTGCCGGAAAGCCGGGATCTGCTCTATCTGGGTCCGGCTCCCGCCCCTTTTAGCCGCCTCAACAATCTCTACCGGCATCACCTCATCATCAAAGCCGCCCATCCGGGTTTGATCCGGGAAAGCCTGGCCCAGATCACGGATAAATATAAGCTGAAGGGTCCGATCAGTTCTTTTGTGGACGTGGATCCCCTCTCCCTGATGTGAGCTAGCTATGAAGAAGCCGGATTGGAGCAGATTGATCTTTTATCTCAGGATAGTGTTCATCCTCTTTACGCTCGGAGCCGTGATCTATAATCTACTCTCCCGGGATTGGGAATTGATGCTCAGCTCAGTCTTTACACTGGTGCTCTTTATCTTCACCAGTTACCTTTCCAAAAAAGGGTCACTGCATCTCCCACCTCTCTTCCAAGTCTTTATCCTGCTCTTTATCTTCGGCAGCATGTATCTGGGAGAGATCCGGGATTACTATTACAAATACCGCTGGTGGGATACGATGCTGCACAGCAGTTCTGCCATGATCCTGGCACTCACAGGTTACATCATGGTCTATGTCCTGAATCGTGACAAGGATATAGACCTCAAGCTCAGCCCCTTCTTTATCTCTCTGTTTAGCTTCTGCTTTGCCTTGATGATTGGCATCATCTGGGAAATCTTTGAGTATGGAGTGGATAGCATCATCGGAGGCAACATGCAGAAAGCCCGGGGACTCACTTTGCCCAGTGGCATCCCCGAGAGCAGGCTGGGCTTGATAGACACCATGAACGACCTCATTGTAGATGCCATAGGAGCCTTTGTGGTCTCCGCTTTGGGCTATTATTATGCCAAGAAACGGCATCCCGGAGAGAATACCTTCAGCAAGCTCAAGGAAGAGATCATAGAAGAAAATCCTGAGCTTTTTGAAGACTCTGGAAAGGCTGAACCGGAAGAAACCAGATAGATATCCTTTGCACTTGGCAGCACAATATTAAGTTTAAAACTAGGCAGAAACTGCAATCTTGTGAGTTTGAATTGCAGCTTTTTAACCACTCATTTCATTGCCGAATAATACTTATCGTATTAAACAAAGAAATCTGTTGACAAGCGCCCTAGGTTTTTTATTATTCACGCTGGAGTCGAAAATGAAACGTGCTTTTAGTGAACCAGAGTTTAAACATAGTATACAGATTGCCGATGATCTGATGAAGGTCGAGCGTCAAGAAGCCCTGAAGCTTTTTGCCGAGCTCAATAAATATTACGAAGAGGTGGATTTCTCACAGCATCCTGAGCAAGAGATTCAAACTCTCACCGGCCTGGCCCGCTTCCGCATTGAGGAACGTGAGCTGCAAATCGCTGAAGATTTGATGCAAAGAGCCCTGCAGATTGCCACCGCAAATAAGCTTCCCAATGAAAAGATTCGCGCCAAATCGGCCCTGGCCGTAGTTTACTCCTTACGTGGAGAGCAGATTTCTGCCATCACAGTCTGGGAAGACCTTATAGATAGTATTACGGAAGAGCACTACATGTGGAACACAATTGTGAGCAACCTGATCGTTGCCTATGGCTATACCAAGCAATTCTACCACGCCATCGATCTATCCTATAAACTCCTTGAATTCTATGATGCCCACGAAAACCCCGAAGGCCGACTGATCGCTCTAATTAACCTTGGGAATGCTTACAGACCTCTCAGCGATGCTGACAAAGCCGAAAAGTGCTATCGAGAAGCCATTGTACTGGCCACAGAACAAAAGAACTACCACTACCTCAGTTATGCGCTCAGCAACCTAAGCATGAATCTCTCCGATCAGAAGCGTCATGAAGAAGCTCTGGGGATGGCAGAACAAGCTTTGGAACTCCATAAAAACTATTTCTCAGAAGCACATGCTGCCAGTTCCTATGCCAATATGGGCTCAATTCTCCTGAAGGCAGGACGGAATGAAGAAGCTGCGGAAAAGCTCAAAGAATCCTTGGCGATATTTGTCAATTATGACGATGTGGCAGAATTGATAGGAGTTTACCAAAATCTGGGACACGCCTACCTGAGACTGAACCTCCCGGAAGAGGCGCTTCCTTATCTCCTGAAGGGCAAAGAGCTCAGCGCTTCCAAAGATTACCAGCAATCTCACCTCAAAGCCTGCCAGGTATTGGGAGAATATTATGAATCCATCGGTGACTACGCCAGCATGGCAAAAGAGTATAAGACTTTGTCTGAAATACAGAACGAGCTCTATGAAGAAGTTACTACAAACATGATCTCCAAGCAGGAATCTGAATACCTGCGCAAGAAGATAGAACTGCAAAACGAGAATTTGAAGACCAAGAATCAGGAGCTGGAAGAAAGCAACATCCTGGTCAAGCAGCAATCTGAAGAGCTTCAGAAGAGCAATTCCGAGCTGCAGAACTCACTTGATACACTGAACAAACTGATCTCTCTTCTTTCCCACGACGTTCGAGGGCCTGCAGCCAGTGTTTCCTCTGCCCTCAGAATGATGCTGGACGAGGAATTTGACGAAGATCTGAAGAAAGTGCTGATGGAGGATATGATCCGCTCCATGGACAGCATGACAGATCTGCTCACCGAAATCTTGCTCTGGATCCAATCCCGCCGCTACAGCTCCGGCTTGGAAGACATGATGCGGGAAACTGAGCTGCTTCCTCTGATCAACGGCGCTCTGGAGCTCTATAAAAGCCAGGCCAACCGCAAAAAAATCACTGTTGAATCCGGAATTGATACCCTGCTAATTTCCGCTTATACTGAGCCCATCACCCTCAAAACCGTGCTGCGTAATCTGATCAGTAACGCCATCAAATTCACGCCTCAAAACGGCATGATCAAGCTTAGCTCCAGCCAGACAGATACCCATGCAGTGATAACTATCGAAGACAATGGCGTGGGCATGGATCAGGAGAAGATAGACCTGCTGCTCAGGCAGGAACTACGCTCCAGTCCCGGCACAAACCAGGAAGAAGGCAGCGGTATGGGTCTGCGCCTCAGCTTGGGTTATCTAAAGCTGCTGCATGCCGACCTGAAGGTCAAGAGTCAGCCGGGAATCGGCACCGTCTTCACGATCAATCTGCCTCTGAAAGCCCCGGCATTATAGCATTACACCCAGCGACCCAGTCCCGCTACTCCCCTATCTCTCCCGGAGTCTTCGCCGAGTGTTCGCCCAGTCTTCCCGAGCACTTTGCTCCGGAAGAGTCCTGCAAGACTCGGCGAAGACTCCGCGAGAAACAGGGAAGCAACGACAATTGAGCTGGCTCCTTTGGAGCGCGGCTCCACAAACTCCCCCTTGTCTCACTTTATCATTGACAGCCAAAGCCTTGTCTGAAAGAATAGTTATTCAGTCGAAAACTCATGAGGAGATACAATGAGCTTGGCTATACCAGCCAAAGAGAGATTTGCCCAGTTTCTTGAAGATGAGAGGATTATCAGCAAGGGAGACAAGATCATCGTGGCCTGTTCAGGTGGTGCGGATTCTGTTGCCCTGATGTATCTTCTGGGCTTGTTACGCTTTGATCTGAAGCTGAGTTTGTTGGCAGTCCACATCGATCATCAGACCAGGCCGGGAGCCAATGAAGCCGAGGCTGAGCTGGTAAAAGAGATCTGTCGCAAGCTAAATGTTGCCCTCGTGATCCGCAAGATCAAGCCTGAGCCCGGATCAGGCTTTGAAAACCGGGCCAGGGACCTGCGTTTTTCTGAGTTTGAGCATATCCTGAGGCTATACAATTTTAATAAGCTCGCCCTTGGACACCACAAAAACGATCAGGCTGAAACCGTGCTGATGAATTTGTTCAGAGGTGCAGGAGTGGGTGGCATGGGTGGCATCAAACCCATCCTGGGTCACGTGGTTCATCCTCTGCTCTGCTTCCGTAAAAAAGAACTTACGGATCTGCTCTCATCACAATCCATTCCCTGGATGGAGGATGCTTCAAACAGCGATATCAGATTGCGCCGCAATTATCTGCGTAATGAGATCATCCCACTGTTGGAAGAGAAAGTGCATCCGGCAGTGGTGGAAAAGATTGCCCTACAGGCAGCCATTAGCAGGGAAGCTGAGGCTTTTTTTCGGGAACAAGCCAAGCAGCGCTTCAAGCGACTCTGTATTGATCAGAGCCCCAGCCGCATTGTGTTGAAACTCAAAGGACTGACCAATCTCAGTTCCATAGAGCAGTTCTACACGCTGCGCCGGGTCTATTCTCTGCTGAGTGAAACGGAACAGGATTTCTACTGGCACAGCTTTGGTGATATCCGTGAACTCTATGGAGAAGAAGGCAGCAAAGAAACCATGTTACAAAAAGGGATCCGGGTGGAAAGACGCTATGAAGAGCTGATCTTTTACACCGCGCTGGATAACCTGGCCTCTCCACCCCCTGAACCGGTATTGGTGGAGGAGGACCGCTCCCGTGTAGTTTGGGGCAATATGCGCTTTAGTTTCAAGCATATCAGAGTCTTACCAAAGCATGATGAAATTGACAGACACAATATCTATTTGGATGCCGATAAAGTGGTATTCCCGCTGGTAATCAGATCTCGGGAGGAAGGCGATCGTTTCATGCCCAGTGGCATGCAGAATTTCAAGAAGCTGAAGGACTTTTTTATTGACGAAAAAGTAGCAAAAAATGAGAGGGATAGAATGGCTTTAGTCTGCGATAGTGAAAAAATCCTCTGGATTGCCGGGATGAGAATGGATCAAAGAGCCTTGCCCGGCCCCCAAAGCACACATTATCTGCAGGTGCATCTCGAATCTATGGACGAGAAGCCAAACCGGGCCGCCAGCAGGCATAAGAAACAAGGAGAAAACGAATGAACTCTATGAATTGTGATATATCTGCCGTTCTTTTTGACGAGTATAAAATTCAGACCCGTATCCGGGAGATCGGATGCCAGATCTCGGCGGAGTATGCCGGAAAGGTGCCGGTCTTTATTGGCATCCTCAAAGGTGGATTCATCTTTTTAAGTGATTTGGTGCGCAGCACTTCCATTCCGCTTGAGCTCGACTTTCTGGCCGTTTCCAGCTACGGAGCGGGAACAGTCAGCACCGGAACAGTCAAAATCCAGAAAGATATAGAGATAGATCTCACCGGACGTGATGTGATTATCGTGGAAGACATCGTGGATAGCGGGCTCACGCTGCAGTATATCCGCGAGTATCTGGAGAAGCACAATCCATCCTCAGTAAAAATCTGCGTGCTCTTGGATAAACCCGAAGCGCATAAAATAGAAGTAACTTACGACTATGTTGGCTTCAATATCAGCAATGAGTTCGTGGTGGGCTATGGCCTGGATTTTGCCGAGCGTTACCGCAATCTTCCCTACATCGGAATCTTGAAGGAAGAGCTATATACATGAGCATAAAACACATTCTGCTGCTGGTAATCTGCCTGAGCCTAAGCTTGGCCTGGGCGGCTACAGACAGCATTCCCGGCACTCAGCCGGATCCCCGGGAGATCTTGCAAACTGAGCCTTTTGGACAGTTTCATTATGTCGTTCGCGGCATGATCATCACCATCCTGGGTATATCTTTGATCAGTCTGTTCAGGATTTTTATGATAAAGAAACGAAACAAGAAAAACGATAAGCCGGTGATCAATCCCGGACAAAGCCCTCAAAAAGCTCCTCAAAATATGGCGCCCAAGCGCTCTCAGCTTTCGCTGACCATGGTCTTTTTGATCCTGATGATCGCTATTGTGATCTATCATGTGATGACCCGCTCCACAGAACAGATCACCAAAGCGCCTTACAACCTGTTTCAACAGCAGGTGGCTCTGGGTGATGTGGCTGCAGTGCAGTTTTCCGAAAAGGACATCTATTACACGGATCAAGCCGGTAAGAAGTATGTAACCGTGATGCCCTTTGAAGATCCACGTCTGGTGGATTCACTGGTGGTCAAAGATGCCACAGTCACGGTCATCAAACCTTCCCGCTGGGCAGGAATCCTCTCCTATTTCTTCCCCTTTATCCTGCTGATCGGGTTCTGGTGGTTCTTTATGCGGGGAATGAGCTCGCAAAACAACAAGGCTTTCAGCTTTGGTAAGAGCAAAGCCAAGCTGCACGAAGCCACCAAGAGCAGAGTCACCTTCAAGGATGTTGCCGGAGTGGATGAAGCCAAAGAAGAGCTGCAGGAGATCGTGGAATTTCTCAAAGACCCCAAGAAGTTCCAACGTCTGGGTGGCAGAATTCCACGCGGAGTGCTGCTGGTGGGACGTCCCGGCACAGGTAAGACACTCCTGGCCAAGGCTGTCTCCGGAGAAGCCGGAGTACCCTTCTTCTCCATCTCTGGCTCAGACTTTGTGGAAATGTTTGTGGGAGTGGGCGCTGCCCGTGTGAGAGATCTCTTTGATCAGGCCAAGAAACACTCTCCCTGCATTACATTTATCGATGAAATCGATGCTGTGGGACGTCACCGCGGCACCGGTCTGGGGGGTGGTCACGATGAGCGTGAACAAACCCTGAATCAACTTTTGGTGGAGATGGATGGCTTTGAACCCAATGAAGCAGTGATCATCATCGCTGCCACAAACCGTCCGGACATCCTGGATCCCGCGCTCTTGCGTCCGGGACGTTTTGACCGTCAGGTAACGGTGGATCTTCCCGATATCAAGGGCAGAACCGAGATCCTGAAGGTTCATGCTGCCAAGGTTCCTCTGGCCGAAAACGTGGCACTGGAGATCATTGCCCGGGGCACTCCCGGTTTTAGCGGAGCGGACTTGGCCAATATAGTCAATGAAGCTGCCCTGATAGCGGCTTCGCACAACAAGAAATCCATCGAGATGAGTGATTTTGAAGAAGCCAAGGACAAGCTGACTTTGGGCAAAGAAAAGAAGAGCCGGGTGATTCCGGAAGAAGATAAGAAGATCACTGCCTATCATGAGATTGGGCACGTGTTGACCTCCATCTTCCAAGATAAAACCGAGCCTGTGCACAAGGTCTCCATTATCCCCAGAGGTTTCACAGGCGGTGCCACGCACTATCTGATGAGTGATAAGTCCGGCTATTCCCGCAGCTATCTGAACCAGCTTCTGGTGACCATGATGGGCGGCAGGGCAGCAGAAGAGATCGTCTTCGACGAACTTACCACCGGAGCCGGAAACGATATCGAGCGGATCACAGATATAGCCAAAAAGATGGTCTGTTCCTGGGGTATGAGCGATAAAGTGGGTCCCATGACCTTGGGCAAAGAGCAGAGCGAAGTCTTTCTCGGCAAAGACATTGGCAACCGGGATATTCATAGCAATGAAACCGCTCTCTTGATAGACTCCGAGATTCGCAAGCTAATCTCCGATGCCCACGAGAAAGCCCTCAGCATCCTGAGAGAGCATTCCGCCCTGATGGACGTGATGGCAAAAGCCCTCCTGGACAAAGAAACCATGGGCACGGACGATATCTTTGAGCTCATTCTGGAAAATATCTCCGAAGCAGAACGGAGCTTGGTGCAAGGCAAGTTTGACCGAGCCCGGGAAATGCGTTTTGACCACACTGATGCCCCTTTGGAGGGTTCTGCAGTGACGACAGAAGAGACAGGTAGCTCTACAGAAGAATCCACCTTAGGGGGATCTTGAGCCAGGCCTCAATCGGATAAGATGAGTAGTAAGCTTAGTAACATGTTCCGCGCTCTGACGGTGAGAAATTACCGCCTCTTCTTTGCGGGACAGGGTATCTCTTTGATCGGCACCTGGATTCAGAGAACCACCATGGGCTGGTTTGTTTACCGGCTCACGGATTCGGTCTTTCTGCTGGGTTTGATCAGCTTTCTATCCATGATCCCCTCAATCTTTGTGAGTCCCTTTGCCGGCACTTGGGCAGATCGCTGGAATCGCCATAAGATCATCATCGGCACTCAGATCGCTTTCTTTATCCAGACCTCTCTCTTGGCAATCTTTGTGCTCACCGGGGTTATAAACTCTTCGACGATCTACATCCTGATGATTTTGGCTGTGGCACAGGGCATTATTGAAGGTGTGGATGCTCCCATCCGACAATCTTTTGTGATAGATCTGGTGCAGACCAGGAGCATGGTGCCAAACGCCATTGCCATGAATTCTGCGATGTTTAACGCTGCCCGTCTGGTGGGTCCTGCCCTGGGTGGCTTTCTGATCCAGGCTTTTGGGGAAGCTATCTGCTTCTCTATCAATGCAGTCTCTTACATCGCAGTGATCCTGATGCTCTTTATGATGCGGATCAAATACGAACCGCAAGAACTCAGCGGAGAGTCTACCGTGACCAAGATCCTGGAAGGCTGGCGCTATGCCTGGCATCAGTTCCCTATCCGCATTCTGGTGATGAATCTGGCGGTATACACGATGTTTGGCATGTCCTACGCTACTCTACTGCCGGTGTTTGCCAGAGACATTCTGAAGGGGACATCCGGCACTCTGGGCTTGATGCTTTCGACTGCCGGAATCGGTGCTCTGATCGGCTCCTTCTTCCTGGCCTCCCGCAGCACCATCCGGGGTTTGGCAAATCGGATGTTGGTGATAGGCATGGCTGTAAGCTTCACCTTGGTAGTCTTTTCCTTCAGCAATAGTATCTATATCAACCTGCCTCTGATGGTAATCATCGGCTTTGGTATGATGATGCAGATGGCTTCCACCAATACCCTTATCCAATCCGTGGTGGAAGACAAAATGCGGGGGCGGGTGCTGAGTATCTATACTATGGCCTTCACGGCTGTAACGCCCTTTGGCAGCCTGCTGGTTGGAAGCCTCTCCAGCAAGTGGGGTGTGCAATGGGCCATGGCGGCCTGTTCTTTGGTCTGTTTCTTCTGGTCTATGAGCGGTTTTTCAATCCTGGGCAAGTTCAGCCGGTCTGTTCTTCGCATGCTGATCAGAGCTGATAACCAAGAGATCTACCGCCCGCGTCAGGTCCGCCTCAGCCTCAAACCCGGAGTGATCAATGAAAGTGTTTAGATACATCGGAGATGCCTCTCTGGATTACCGGGGCATCATGCAACGGCATACAGACCTGCAGATTGGAGACCTGATCATCCCCAGAGACAAGCTGGTAATAGCCGAGCAGACTCACTCCAAGCTTGTCCACATTTGCCTCCCGGAAGATTGCGGTGCAGGCTTCGCCAATCATCCTCAAATCAAAGAAGCTGATGGTTTTATCACCGCTATCCCGGGTCAGTTCCTGCTGATTCGCACTGCAGATTGCAGCCCCGTGCTGCTCTGGGATGAGGAGCGCCTGGTGGTCTCCGCCCTGCATAGCGGCAGAGAAGGAACCCGTAAAAACATCGCTGCTCAAGCAGTTCTGCAGCTCACCACTGATTATGGCTGCAAGCCTGAAGACCTGAAGGCCATTATCGGTCCCGGAATCTGCGAGACACATTACGAAGTGAGCCCCGAGGTCTATGAGGACTTCCTTGCCAGCTTGAAGAAGCAGGGCATCAATCCGATAAGTGGCAGTTATCGGCACTTGGCTATTCAAGCCACTATCCGTGAGCAATTGCTGGCTTCAGGACTTAGGGAAGAGCAGATAGAATGCATTCCCACCTGCACCTATGAATCCCTGCAGCATTTCTCCTTTCGCCGGGATGGCACTCACAACCGTCAGATAAACATTATTGGGATACTATTATGACAGATGTCTATGAAAGTCCAAGTGGTTTTGTAAAACTGGAAATACGAGAGGGCGGAATGTCTGCCTGGCTCACCATCCACAGCCATACAGGCCTGGTCAACGAGACCGAGATTCTCGAGCTGATCGACCGGGCAGGGATCAAGAGCGGTTTTGAAGATGCCCAGCGCTATATCAGGGAACAGAATCTGGAAAAGGATTTTGACTCGGCTTTCCCTTTGGCCATGTGCCAAAGCAGCGCTGCCGGTACCAAGCTGAATTACTACTTTGATATCCACAAAAACCGCCGGCTTTCACCCTCCCCGGATCCTGCCCTTCTACCCAATCTGGAATATGTGGAGGCTGGAACCATCGTGGCTGACTACTCCTCAAACCTCTTTGACCGTCAGGGCTCCATCTACAACATCTTTGGCGAGATCATCGCCAATCCCGAGATTGATCCCGGCGTCTCGGACAATCTGGCAGGCTCCGGCATCAGTTTTGATCCCCAAAGAAACGCCTTTGTGGCTGCCAAGACCGGCTATCCCTATATCGATGAAGAAGATAAGATCTGCCTGCTGGATAGCATCATACTGGGAACAGAGCTCAGAGACTACAGCTATCCCCTGCATATCCCGGTGGATATGGTCTATCAGGGAGATCTGGAGAATGCAGAGATCTACTGCCGTGGAGCAATGCAGATCAATGGCTCTGTCAAATCCAGCCTGCTGCACACAGGCAATGATCTGGAGATCAGCGGTGAACTCACTGAATCACAAGTGCGTTGTGAAGGCAACCTGAGGCTGGGAACCATCCGCAAATGCAGCCAACCGGTTCTGGTATTGGGTAATCTCAATTGTCAATCCATCATTGAAAGCTCCGTGCTCTGCCAGGGCAAGATTGAGCTGTCCCGCCTGATCGACCGTTCCGTGGTGGTGACCGACGGCGGCCTGAGTGGCAGCTTCGAAAGCTGCATCCAAGATTCTCACCTCCAGGCCTGTGCTTCCATCGAAGCCGGAAACCTGGGCAGAGTGGATGGAGATGCCAATGAACTGGAAATCACCATCAGTCCCTTCAACAAAGCCATACTCACCCGCCTCACCAAAGAGCTGATCCGTTACAAAGAGCAGGGCAATGGCGCTGGAGAAGAAGCCCAAAAGATCCAGGATGAGATCAAGGCTTGCGAACAGCAGCTTGACCAGCAACTGAATAAGTTCCTCCGCCGCAGCAGGGAAGAAAGATACAGAATCCGGATTCATGGAGACGTGCATCCGCCCACAGAAATACGCATATTAAAACACAGCTATTCGATCACTAGCTACCAAAACTCCCTACTACTTGAAGAAAAGGATTGATTACAATGGAGAGTAGAACGCCCAAGAAGCTGATCCTGATCATCAGCCTCCTGCTATGCTTTGCCGGCACATATGCCATGGGTCCCGGTTTTTTTAAAGATCCCGCTCCCTCACCGGACGGATCACAGATCTGCTTTGTTTACGAAAACGACCTCTGGCTTGTGCCTTTCAATGGTGGAAATGCCGTCCGGCTCACCAATACAGATGCCTCCGAGTGGTCTCCCATTTGGTCACCCGATGGCAGCCGGATCGCTTTCAATTCCAACCGTGAAAGCTCAACCGGGATTTACACCATCTCACCCCGGGGCGGTAGCGCAGAATTGATCTATCCGGATAGATTCAGTGTGGTGGATTGGTTTGCCGATGGAGAGCATCTGCTCGTGGCACGCTCCAGTTTTGAGCTCGGCACGGGCTTTTACAAGCTTCCTCTCTCGGGAGAGCGTCCCACCCTCCTGGCCGAGATTGGCGATAGCTTTGCCAGCCTCTCTCCCGATAATACCAAGATTATCTTCAACCGCTATGGCGATCCCTTCCGCGAAGCCTATCAAGGCAGCCTGAATGGTGATCTCTGGGAGCTTGATCTGGCCAGCGGCAATTACACCCGCCTCACCAGCACTCCCACCACAGAACGCTACGTGAGCCATTCCTACCTCAATAACGAGGTCTATTTCTGTGCTTCAGACGGCAGTAAATTCCAGCTCATGAAGACCCGAAACGGCAATTTTTCCAGAGCAGAGATGCTCAGCAACTTCGATTATTGGTCGGCCCGTGATATCAAGATCTCCCGCTCTACCGACCGCCTGACCTATGAATTCTTCAATGAAGTCTGGGCCTATGATCCTGCCAGAGCAGGCCGTGAGCCGGGCTCTGGATGCTTCAAAGTAGAGATCAATATCCTGGAAGACCAGTGGCAAAACTCCCGTCGCACCAGCGCTATGACCAACGAATTCAATGAGTTTGCAGTTAGCTCCGACCACCTCCTGGTGGGCTTCAACTACATGTATGATCTCTTTGCCGTTCCCCGCAAAGGCGGTGATGCCAAGCAGCTTAGCTTCGATATGAACGGAGCTTCCCAGCTCATTTTCCTCAAAGACAATCGCACCATCCTGATGAGACGCACCCAAAAGGGAGAAGACAAGCTCTTCACCGTGAAAGTGGATTCCGTGGCAACCGAGATCAAGCCGGTGAACTGGTTTGGAGCAGATAGCCTGATCGTGGAATCCCTCTATCGTGACCACAGCGGCCTGATCGTAGTGATCTACCGCGATCGTCTCAGAGGCGGAAACATCGCCTGGACGGACGACGACCTCACAGAGTTTCACACCATCCCTACTCCCTATGCCGCCAGCTCAAACATCACCTTCAGCCCGGATAAGAGCTTCGCAGCCTTTGCCGTGGTACGGGATGATATCTGGATTCGCGAGCTCTATCTCTATGACCTCCAGAACCAAGAGCTCATCAAGCTGATGAACGATGACCAGTGGATTGGTTCCATCTCCTGGACGCCCGACAGCCGTTCCCTCTTGCTGGGGCGCGGAGGAGATATCTACCGCCTGGATCTGGTGCCCAGAGATGAGCTGGAATACGACAAGAACCACTGGAACGAAATCCTGCGCTACACCGAAGAGATAATCCCGGAGCTCAGCGGAGGAGAATTTGATCCGAGCGCCGAGACTGCCGTGGCAGACAGCCTCGCTCCTGCTGTTGAACCCCTCCCAGAACCGGTAGAACCCGAGCTGGCTGAAACCACTGAGACTCCGGAAAGCCCTGAGACTCTGCCCGAAAGCCCTGAGCCCGTTTCACATGTGACTCTGGTGCGGGAAAACCTCCGTGAACGCCTCTACCCTGTGGTAAGTCATCCCAATAACGGACTCTATGTGCTCCATGTTGCCAGCGATAGCGTGTTCTATTACATCTCCTATCCTTCAGATCGTAGCCAAGGCACAGAGATCTTCAAGATCAACATCTATGGCAAAAACAACGTTCAGGAGACCAACCTCGGTTCAGGCTTTGGCGATGCCCTGAAAGTGGATACGACCATCTATTACACTCAGAACCACCAGCTCAAATCCTACAATCTGGAATCCGGCACCCGTCGTGAGATCACAGCCTCTGTGAACTATGAATACGATGTCAATCTCCTCAATCGCCGTGTCTTTGAACAGGTCTGGGGAGCTTTTGGCTTGAATTTCTACGATCTCAATATGCACGGTCAGGATTGGAACGCCGCTTTTGAGCGTTACGCCCCCTATCTGGAAAACGTCCGCAATACCAACGATCTGGAATCCATCGTCGATGAGATGATCGGCGATGTCAATGCCTCTCACACCGGTTTTTATCCCCGTCAGGACGTGGTCTATCCTTCCCGCAGTCAAGCCTATCTGGGCCTGGAATATGATTATTCCGAGCTGCTTCCCGAAGGAGTAAAAGTCGGCTACGTTTATCCCGGCACCCGGCTCAGTTACTTTTACAATCTCCGGCCCGGAGAGCTCATCACCCAGATAGATGGTCACCGGATCACCTCCCGCAGCCCTCTGGATTCACTTCTGGTGGATAAGATCGGCAAGCCCATCCACCTCACGGTACAAAGAGACACTACGGCCGTGGAAATGCTGGTGGATGGCCTCACCTGGAGCCAGTTACGCCAGCTTTGGTATGCGGACAAGGTCCAGCGCAGCAAAGCCTTTGTGGATTCCAGCTCAGAAGGTCGCTTGGGCTACGTGCATATCCCTTCCATGGGTGCAGAAAACTGGACCGATTTTATCCGTGATCTCTTCCGGGACAATGCGGATAAGGAAGCCCTCATCATCGATGTGCGTGGCAATACCGGCGGCAGAATCCACGATCAGATCATCAGCCTATTGATCAAAACGCCCTATGGCTATTCCACTTCCCGGCGCTACAGCCGTGAAAAACGCTATGAACCCAGCCGTATCTGGGCCAAGCCCTCCATCGTGCTGGTGGACGAACATTCCTTCTCCGATGGCGAGATCTTCCCCATCATCTATCAGGAACTCAAGCTGGGCAAAGTAATCGGCTTCCCATCCAGCGGTGCCGTGATCGGCACTTGGGAATATGACCTCATCGATGGCTCTTCCATGCGCATGCCCTCCACCGGCTGGTACAAGCTGGATGGCACCAATATGGAAGGCACCGGAGCCCGTCCCGACATCATTATCGAACACACACCCAACGATCTGGTGCAGCGCAACGATCTTCAGCTCCAGCGTGCCATAAATGAATTGCTGGGAGAACTGGATACCGGAGAATAAACAGAGATGACTGCAACCGAGCTGAACAATCTGCTACTCCGGGTCGAGGTCCTGTCACGAAAAAACTGGATTCACGCCATGCATCTTCTGACCGAAGCCGAAGAGAAGTATCCCCGCGATCCCCGGATTCCCGCCGCCCGGGGCATGATCTACTTTGAGAACCATAACTACAAACAGGCCTCAAAGTCGTTCCAAAAAGCCTTTGAACTTGGCTCTCGCGATACTCAGGTGCTCTATATGCTGGGCAATTCCTACTTTGTGCAGGGAGAGTTTCGTCTGGCATTGATCCATTACAATCAGATAGCTATCAAATCCGTGGAGCTCTGTTACAACAAGGCTCTGGCGCTCTCCAATCTCGGCCGCATCGGCGAGAGCATCAAGACCCTGCAGGACGCCATTCAAAGCTTTCCGCCTCAGATCTATGTTTATATCCTCCTGGCAGATCAGTATATCCGCATGAATGATGGGGAACACGCCCTCAAAACCGTCTTGGAAGCAGAGAAACGCTTGGGACCCAGCCCCGGTCTCTATGCCCTCAAGGGCAGTATCTACGCCAAAATGAAGAATTGGTTCCAGAGCTACGTGGCTTTTCGCAAGGCAGATAGCGGCAAGATTGCCATCTTCCCGGAGCATATGGGACTCTATGCCAATGCCGCAGCGATGTCCGGCTTCACAGATGAATCCATAGAACTCTTTGAAAATGCCCTCACCTTTATGCCATATACCGAAACGGTTTATGAGGATTATTGCCGCGCCATGCTGGAGGACGGCAGGCTGGACCAAGCCAAAAAGATCATCAACCGGGCACGCAAGAAGCTCCTTCACCTCAGCCCTGCTCTCCGCCTGATGCAGCAGAGATTGAATCCTCCCAAGCCGGAATCATGATCCTCAAGCTCAAAAACCCGGTTCGTCCCTATCCCTGGGGTTCCCGCTCCTATCTTCAAGGGCTTTTGGGACTTCCCAACGAGCTGGGTAAGCCCCTGGCAGAGCTTTGGATCGGAGCGCATCCTCTTGCCCCCTCCCGGATCGAATCCAGCGGAGAGAGCTTGGAAGAATACATCTCCAAAAACCCTCATCCCGCCTTGGGTGCAGCCCGTGAGATCAACCGGGACAAGCTGCCATATCTCTTTAAAGTCCTGGCAGTGGCAGAACCTCTTTCCATCCAGATTCATCCCAATAAAGCTCAGGCGGAAGCGGGTTTCATCCGTGAAAACCAAGCAGGAATCCCCCTGGACGATCCCAAGCGTAATTACAAGGACGACAATCACAAACCCGAGCTGATCATGGCGCTCACCCCCTTCCGGGCTCTCTGTGGCCTGCGTGAGTATGAGCAGATTATCAGCTTTGGAGAGTCTTTGAGCTGGGCGAAGTTCTTTCCCCTGTGGAAAAGCTTTGCCGCCAGTGCCTCGGAGCAGAGTTTTCAAGCCTGGTTCCTGAGTCTGATGGACTCTGAAGCACGGCTCCTGGCGGATCTGATCAGCCAGACCGATAGTTTATTGGATAAAGCCAAGCTCATCCCCGAGGACGTGAAGAGCCTGTTTCGCACCCTGCGGCAGCGCTATCCTCTGGATCTGGGACTGTTCTTCCCCTTCCTGCTGAATTTGGTGAATCTGGCACCGGGTCAAGCTCTCTTTCTGGAAGCCGGAATTCTGCATGCCTATCTGGAAGGGAGTGGCTTGGAACTGATGGCCAGCTCGGACAACGTGATCCGCGCCGGTCTCACTCCCAAACACATAGACCTCGAGGAATTTAAGCGCGTCTGCCGCTTTCAACCCTACAAGCCAGAGCTTTTGGAAGCAAGCTCACCTTCAGAGCTGAATAGCCTTCGTTTAAAAGCCTTCAATACACCCATCCGGGATTTCCGTCTCCAGATTCTGGAACTGGACGATCGGGAGGGAATTGTGCTCGATCCGCAAGGACTGCCTTCTCTGCTCTTCTGCCTGGAGGGCAAACTCTGCTTTGGCAGAACTGAAAGCCCCGCCCCGGGAATTCACGGCAGAGCAGAATCCTTCTTCATTACCGCCAATCAAAAACCTTTTGAGCTCATGGGTCCCTGCCGCCTGGCACTGGTGGATATTCCGTCCTCCGGAACCCTTTCAGGAGACTTGAATGAAACTAAAGCCTGAGTTTGTTATCCTGCTCATCTGCCTCCTGGCCATAAGCTTATCACTTACTGCCAGTCCCGCCAGAGCTGCTCTGCGACTTGAGCTTAGTCAAGCCAGGCGCGACGATCAGATCCTAGCTGTGATCCAATCTTGGCTTCCCCGGCTCGAAGACGAGGAAGACTATCGGGAATTGCAGGACAACTGGAGTATGGTTGATCCAACCGGTTGTGAGAACTGGTTTCAGAATATGCATCAGACCAATCCGGATAATCCCATGTTCCACTACCTCTGGTTGAGAACCCTGGATCGTTGGGAAGAAGCTCTGGACGGCGCTGAAGCTCTTATAACCGCTCATCCGGATTACTATTGGGGCTATCGTTTGCTGGCCATCGAATATCCAGCCATGCTCAGCATCAGCAGATCCAGTTTTGGAGGCCACATTGCCAGAGAAAGGATCAATAGTAAAGAATCCCTCTATGTAGATCTACTCATCCAAGCCGAGAAGCTTTTTGAGAATGAACCCTACATCCTTTATGCGCTGGGCGAGTATTATATGTCCCATGACAAGTGGGTAAGTCTGGACGCTATAACGCTCAAGCTTGCCCAAAACAGCGATCCCCTCCTGAAATCTATATACTTCACGAATCAGCTTTGCCGCTTCCTTGAAAGTGCAGAGCCGG
>JAZHDE010000077.1:0-6237 GCA_036584515.1 Candidatus Cloacimonadota bacterium
CTTGACGACTGTATCAATGATTTGATGACCGGTTCCGCCATCCTTGTTTTCGATGTGAAGGATGAATAGAATGCAGATGACTGGATCGAAGGGATCTGAAGGATGAATAGAACGCGATAGAACGCAGATGACCCTGATGATCATGATTTACGCTGATAGCTTTCCTTCGAATCCTGAAATCCTTGTTAGATACCTTTAGTCTCCCAGCTTCACACTTAGCTCTCTGTTCACTGATCACTGACAGGCGAAGCCGTTGTCTCTCAGCTACACACTTACCGGACTTGTCACTGGTTACTCGTCACTTGTCACTTTCTGATCACTCGGCGCAGCCGTCACCCAAATATCCTCGCCCAAGCGTTTGACCTTAACGTCCTCTAACCTGATGGCCTCTGTGATGTTCTTCACTCCGATATCTTCCAGCATAGACTTAGAGCCTCCTAATAGCAGTGGAGCAACAAAGGCTTGCACCTTGTCCACCAATCCTGCTTTGAAGAAGGCGGAACTGAGCTCGCTGCCACACTCCAGCATCACAGAATAGAAGCCTTTATCATGTAGTGTCTTCAGCACTTCAGGTAAATCGCAGAACTGAGCTTGGCAAGTGACTCCAAGTACTTCCAGCCCCAGCTTTCTGAGTTTATCAGCTTGGAGGGAAGAAGCCAGCACGTGATCGCAAAAGATGATCGTGGGAAAGGTTTTGGCTGTCTGAACCAGATTTGTCTCAAGGCTGATCTGCAATCTGGCATCCAATACCACACGTGTAGGTTGATGGGAAGATTTGATCTCTCGCACATTGAGCAGAGGATCATCCTTTTCCACAGTTGAGATACCGGTGAGGATCACATCCATTTCAGAACGCAGTCTCTGCACAAAAGCTCTTGATTTAGGAGAACTTATCCACTTGGAACTGCCATCGGAGGCAGCAAACTTGCCGTCCAGGCTTAGAGCTGTCTTCCAGCTCACAAAGGGTCTGCCTTTGAGGATGCGGCAGAGATAGTATTCCAATTGCTTAGTAATCTCTTCGCTGTAGTGGCCGTGCTCCACGATGATACCAGCTTCTTCCAGCATTTTGACCCCCTTGCCTGCAACCAATGGATTGGGATCGATCAATCCTATATACACAGCAGATATTCCAGCTTCAATGATGGCTTTGGTACAGGGAGGAGTTTTGCCATAGTGAGAGCAAGGCTCCAAGGTCACATAGATCTCTGCTCCTCGGCACTCTGCACCTGCCTTCTTGATGGCCTGCACTTCTGCATGGTCCGAGCCATAAGCCTGAGTCCAGCCTGTGGAAATCAGGCTGCCGTCTTTAACAATGACAGCACCCACAAAGGGATTGGGAGAGCACTTGCCTCTGGCTTTTTCGGCTGTTGCGACGGCCATCCGCATAAAACGAGGATCAAACACCTTCCAGTTTCTCCAGATTGGCTTTAACAGCAGCATTTGCAGGATTGCTTTTCAGAATCTCCTGCCAGAGGGCTTTGGCTTTGGCTATGTCGCTGCTATTGGCATAGGCTGCTGCAAGATTGCTGCGGTTGTCTTCCGAGGGATCAAGCTTGCAAAGCTCTTCAAACCAGTAGATCGATTCCTGCCAGTTCTTCTCCTGAGCATTGAGGATGCCTAGGTGGTGGTAGCTGGGACTGAAGGCATTGTCCAAGGCAATAGAATTGTAGAAATCCACCTTCGCCTTGTCGCTCTGCTTCACCAATTGCCAGTAGAAAGCCCTGTAATAAAGGAGATCGGAGCTATCGGGATAAAGCTTAAGAGCGTCCTGAATCTGCACCCAGGCAGCGTTGTCGTCGCCTTTGGAGAGAGCTTCAGCGATGCTGCGGTATCTTTCGTTTTGGGCAAAGAAATCCTTGGGACTGCCATTGATGTTCTGCCGCAGCAACCAATTGCCGCCCACCAAACTCAGTACCAGAGTCCAATCTGTGGAGTGGTTCAGTTCATAATACAGCAGCGAGGTCTTGCCATCATCAGTGAGACCTCCGTGAATTACTCTGTAGGTGCTGATCTTACGAAGCTGTTTGATCTCCTTGAGCAGCTCCACCTGTCTCTCTCCGCAACCTTCAGGTGGTCTGAGGTTGATGCTCAGCTTAACAAGTTCTTCCCATTCCAGAGCTATGGCATGATCCAAATAGAGTGAGCCCAGCTCTTCAGGTGCTGCCTTCTTCTCGACACCGGAAAGCTCCAGCCCTAGCTTCTGCATTAGGTATTCCAAGGGAAAGTAGGAGGGAAACTGGAAGGAAGACAGCCAGTTCAATAAGCTCTGCTTGTTCTCCAGGGCTGCTTGTCTGGGACTCTTATCCTGCAATGCAGATCTTGCTCTATCCACCCAGCCATCAATGAAAAGCATTGTGACTTGCTTGGCTTCAGTGTGAGAATCTGCTTTGAAGGAGGGGAAGGGACTGCTCTGCTCTTCTGCCAGCTTGGCAGCATAATCGCAGGAAGCAGGACAGGAGAGGTCGTAGCGATAGGTGTTGCAGCACTCCCAGCAGATCTCTTTGTTTGTTCTGGGACACTTGCGCACTTTACGTTCGTTGTGGCACTTACGGCAGCGGGAGGGATCAAGCAGTGATAACATTATTGCTCCAATACTGGGGGCAGCAAGCGTTTGAACTCTGAGCGTGAGATCAGCTTCTGCACAAGTTGATAGGTGGCAAGAGGGAAGCTTAGCTTGGCAGCCTCTGTCACATCAAGGTTCTCTTCTGTGAGCTGATAGAGGATCTCATCCAGCACGGGATAAGTGATTCCCAGCTCGCCCTCATCTGTCTGACCATCCCAAAGATCTGCGGTGGGAGCTTTGTCGATGATAGATTGGGGAATGCCCAGAACCCGAGAAAGCAGCCTCACTTCAGTCTTATAGAGGTGTCCGATAGGTTCGAAAGCACAGGCTCCATCGCCATACTGTGTGAAGTATCCCACCAATAACTCAGTGCGGTTACTGGTTCCCAAGACCAAGGCAGATTCCTGGGAAGAAAAGTCGTAAAGCACGCTCATGCGCATCCTCGCCATGAAGTTACCTTTCCTGAGGCTAGTGACTTCGTTCTGCTGCATAGCAAAATAGGCATCCACCATAGGGCTGATATCAATGGTCTGTGTCCTGATCCCCAGCCAGTCTGCCAGAATAGTGGCATCTCCAGCACTGTGGGCACTGCTCTTGCGATAGGGAAGTAGCAAGCCCAGCACATTGTCTTTACCAAGTGCCTGCACTGCCAGGGCAGCGGATAGGGAGCTGTCTATTCCTCCCGAAAGGCCTATTACGACCTTAGTGACGCCAGCTTGCTGGCAGTAGGAACGGATGAAGGACGTGCTGCGTTCTATCTCGTAGGCAGGATTTATCTCTCTCATGGATACCTCTTCTTATTCTTTGGTTCATCTGCTTGTGCTCCGAGCCTCAAGTCAAGTGAAAAAAAAGGCGGACTCTCGTGGAGACCGCCTTGATATCTTGTTTCCAGAAGCTTCAGACTGAGATTACTTCCTTGACTTCCGGCAGATGTTCTTTGATCACTCTTTCAATTCCGGCTTTGAGAGTGAGGGTTGCCATGGGACAGCCTTTGCAAGCTCCCTGCAGTCTCACTTCAATCACGTTGTCCTCTCTGATATTGATGAGTTCAACGTCTCCACCATCTGATTGGATGGCGGGGCGGATTTGATCGAGTATCTCTTCTACTTTTTGTTTGTCTATCACTTTGTATCCTTTAGTTGGCCAGGTTGATGGACATGCTTCTGCCATCGGGATAAAGCAGGTTGATGGTCTCACCCTGAACGGTAGCGACTTTGGTATTGACCACACCGCTGTGCAGGAACCAAGCTTGTGCATCCTGGTCGTAGTTGAGTTGTACAGAGTCTTTGTTGCCACTGAGGGCATCAATCTTGATTTGATCGTTGGTCATGGTGATCTTGAAGCTATCATCTCCGCTTTGGGCATAACGGATCACTTCTTCGCCATTGTTCATTGCCATGGGGTTTGACCCAGTCCAGAATTCGATAAGATTAAGAACTACAACGTCAAGAGTGGTGGCGATAGAATATACGGGCAACCAGGTGAGCACCCAGAAACCGATTTGAACCAGGAAGCGATCTCCCAGCTGGCCATTCCACTCATAGACCTTTTTGGTCAGGTTGAAGCTGCCATAACAGCCTGCCATGCTGACCATTAGAAACATAGCAAGCACTGCTACTGTGATAAGTTTGGTAATGCTTTTCATAAGCTTAACTCCTCTTATTGTGTTAAAGATTTCTTGCTTCTATGAGTAATATAATACAGAACAGGGATAATAACAAGTGTTAAAAAGGTCGAAGCGACCAATCCACCAATGCTGACCATACCCATAGACTGGCGAAATTCCTTTCCGGCTTCACCCACGCCGAGTGCCATCGGCAGCATTCCGATCACTATAGCCAGGGTGGACATGATGATAGGCTTGAGCTTTTGTTCTCCCGCTTCCAGGATGGCCTCTTTGATGCCCATTCCTTCTTTGAGCTTCAAATTTGCATAGTCCAGGATCAAAATAGCGTTATTCACCACAATACCCACCAGCATGATCACAGCCATCATGGAGAAGATATTGATGGACAAGCCTGTAAGGAAGAGTGCAATAAACACACCAATCAGAGACAGCGGCACGGTTGCCATAATCAGAATGGGCTGCACAAAGCTCTCCAGCACGGCTGCCAATAGCATATAGGTGAGTAGTATTGCCAGCATAAAGGTTCGCATCATATCGACCATGGTTTCATTCATCATCTCTGCTTCACCACCCCAGCTTATCTGATATCCTGAGGGAAGCTGGAGAGTATCAAGACGCTTGTTGATATCCTGATTGACCTTACCCATAGTAAAGCCTTCGGCAATACCTGCAGTAAATTGGATTGATTTGAACCTGTCCTGGTGAGTGATCTTGTTGATGCCTGGGCTGAAGGTTACATCCGCCAATTGAGAAAGCAGATATGTCTGTCCATAGATAGCGATGGGAAGATTTCCCAGCTTCTCGGGACTATCCAGAGAGCTTTCTTCCATAGATACACGTATATCATACTCATTACCTTGTTCACGATAACGAGTGCTCACAGTGCCTTCAATAGCAGTACGGATAGCCATCGCCAGGTCATAGACCATAGCTCCTGATTCTGCCATGCGATCACGCTTTGGAACGATAGTGATCTCAGCTCTGCCGGGACGTGTACTGGTATCCAGATTCATAATGCCAGGTGTGTCTTTTATAGCATCCAGAACGCTGGACTTGAGCTCTTCCAGCTTATCGTTGTCCTGGCCCTGCAGGAAGAATTCGATTCCTTCTCCACCACCAAAGCCCCCTTGAGTCTTCACCATAACTCTGGCATTGGGGATATCGGCAAGATCTTTGGAGAGCACGGAGATCATCTGGGTGGTGCTAAGCTTTCTCTGGCTGGAATGCACCAGCTTAACGTCTGCAGAAGCGATATTGGTGCTCTTATCGATGTATCCGCTGGCACCGAGATTGGTTACGATGTGTTCCACTTCCTTGTGTTTAGCCAGCCTGGCATTCACAGTTTCAATGGTCTGAGCCGTTTGCTGCAGATTGTAGCCCTGAGGAAGTTCCACGGTTACTGTGAGGTTACCCTGGTCGATAGTGGGCATCAGCTCGAAGCCCAGGAAAGGAACCAAGAAGAAGGACAGCACAAAGAGAATGAGCACTGCTCCTACCAAAGCCAAGCCACGTTTCTTGGTGGAGATAAGCTTGGACAGAAGCCTGGAATACCAAGCACTGACCTTTCCAAATCCAATCTCAAACTTTCTGCCATACAGAGTATCTATCTTCTTCTGGGGTAAGATGCGGGAAGCAAGCATTGGCACAATCGTGAAAGAACTGATCAAAGAGAAGATCGTGGCATAGGTCACTGTGAGACCGAACTCTTTGAAGAACTGACCAACCATCGAAGTCATAGTTGCAATCGGTAGAAACACCACTATGTTTGTAAGCGTGGAGGCAAACACTGCCACGGCTATTTCAGATGTACCTTTATCCGAAGCTTCCACTCTATCGTTGCCCATATCTTTGTGCCTGAAGATATTTTCCAACACCACCACACTATTTGCCACCAGAATACCCACAGAGGTCGAGAGTCCCATCAGAGTCATCACATTGATGGTAAAGCCTGAGGCTTTCAGGAACACAAAGGTGGAGACAATCGAGATAGGCATGGCAAGAGCCACAATCAGAGTGGAACGCAGATCATGCAGGAAGAGGAAGAGGA
>JAZHDE010000078.1:0-6216 GCA_036584515.1 Candidatus Cloacimonadota bacterium
CCCGACCTCTATGTAGCCCGCTCCCTGGCCGACGCCGGAGCGGCGGCGATCATGCGATAGTGGTCATGTAATTCGTATGACATATAACAAGCAGCTTACCAAAGCTGTCGCTCACAGGCGTGTACCTCTCTGAATCCCAGTTCAGGAAATGATTCTCATAAATGGGAAGGAAGTCTCTGGACACAAATGATCGTTCTCCCGAGAGAAGGTTCCGGTAGTCGGTTCCAGAAGCCGATACTCTTACTTTATAGGCTGTATAAACTCTAAGAATACCGGAGATCGGATTATAGGCAAAAGGAGTAGTCTGGATAGTAATCCCACGAAACTCTCTCAGAATGTAGGGCTCGCTAAGTGAAGCAATAGAATGGGGGTAGAACTCATCCCGAGTGTAGGTATCGGAGAAAGTGTATGGGATCAAATCCGGAGTTTGATCACGGGTTATTATGCCCTTGGACGGAGCAATAGCCAGCTCAATATCCTCCCAATGGAGATCGTAGATCTCCAGGCTCATGGCCGAAGCGGAGGGTATGATGATACTGCGGTTATAGACAGGTAGCTCAGGCTCACCTTTTACTTGAGTAACTCCCTCCCCTGGCAGCGCTAAGTGGTGCCACTGTCGGGTTCCAATCTCAATTTTGTGAGCATTAAAATGGCCAATGTTGTACTGCAAGACGGTCTCTTTAGCATTGGACACCAAAACGGATACATCATTTTGACCGTTGCCTAAATAAACTGGATCAGCTAGCAGTAAGAACGGGATAACAAGGAGAATAATCGATAGGTACCATTTCACTCTCTACCTCAGAATTACTACGCTCTATTCGAGCGGGAAGTCCGGCAAACCCTTCATACCTTTCCCTGTGGAAAAACGTTTCATCATCTTCTTCATATCTTCAAACTGGCGAAGAAGTCTATTGATCTCCATGACAGGCCTTCCGCATCCCTTGGATATTCGCAGGCGTCTTGAACCATTGAGTATGGCTGGGTTCTCGCGCTCTTTATCTGTCATGGATTGTATGATTGCTTCAACGTGCTTGAGCGCATTATCATCAATTTTCATATCGGCAGGAAGTTTGTTTCCCAGCCCGGGGATCATCCTTATGATTGAGTCCAGCGGACCCATTTTCTTGATGCTTTGTAGCTGTTTTAGAAAGTCGTTGAAGGTGAATTGATTCTTGAGCAGCTTCTTGGTAAGCTTGGCTTCTGCTTCTGCATCCAAGGCTTCCTCGGCCTTTTCGATGAGGGACAGTACATCTCCCATTCCCAGAATCCTGGAGGCCATGCGATCGGGGTAGAACACTTCCAGATCGCTGATTTTCTCTCCGGTTCCAACGAATGCAACCGGACTACCTGTGATGGCCTTGATTGAAAGTGCAGCTCCGCCTCTGGCATCACCATCAAGCTTGGTCAGAATCACAGCATCAAACTGGAGCTTATCATGGAACTCTTTGGCAACCGTAACAGCATCCTGCCCCGTCATGGCATCAGCCACAAAGAAGATATAATCTGGCTTCACATGGTTTTTTAGCCTATAGACTTCGTCCATCATCTCTGTGTCAATATGCAAACGACCAGCTGTATCAAAGATCAAAAGATTAGTCATATCTTTATAGGCCTCTTTGAGAGCCAGATCTGCAATCTGAATGACGTCAGTGGTCTGATCCGTAACTACGGGTATATCTATCTGTTTACCAAGGCTTTTTAGCTGGTCTATGGCTGCTGGACGATATACATCGCAGGCAACCATCATGGATTTGATGCCTTTCTTACGATGGAGAGCTGCCAGTTTGGCACAGGCTGTAGTCTTGCCGGAGCCCTGAAGTCCCACCAGTAATATCTTTGTGAGCTTATTGTTGTATGTCTTCAGCTCAAAATTCTCTGTATCCATCAAGTCTATCAATTGCTCGTGCACGATCTTCACAACTTGCTGTCCGGGTGAAAGAGATTTCATCACTTCCTGACCCAGGGAACGCTTCTCCACTTCCGCGACAAAGTTCTTCACGATTCGATAGTTCACGTCTGCTTCGAGCAGGGCGAGCCGTATCTCCCGCATGGAGTCTTTTATGTTTTGTTCTGTCAGGTATCCCTTGCCTTTCAGATTTCGAAAGACCTTGTCCAGTTTCTCTGATAAACTGCTAAACATATATATAATTCCTTATTGAAGTTTTAGTTGACTGATGGCATGGGCATAGTCTGTGTGCGAGAACACGTAGGAAGCAGAAACCAGGATGTCGGCACCGGCTTCCAGAATTTCGTTGGCATTAGCAGCCGTAACTCCTCCATCTATCTCAATGAGAGTGTCCAAACCTTGGCGAGTTATCATCTCTTTCAGCCGTCGGATTTTATCCAATGTAGAAGGTATAAAGGACTGGCCAGAGAAGCCTGGGTTGACGCTCATTATCAGCACAAAATCCAGTTCTGAAATGATTTCTTCCAGGCTGGATAATGGAGTAGCAGGATTCAAGGCTATCCCCGCTTTCATCCCCAAAGACTTGATTTTTTGCACCATGCGATGTGAGTGGATTACGGTTTCCTGATGAAATGAGAAATAAGCAACCCCGAGCTCTGCAAAGACTTCCACATATTCATCCGGATTCATCACCATGAGGTGAGCATCCAGTGGCAGTTTGGAGACTTTGGATACCGCTTGAAGTACGGGAAGACCAAAGCTTAGATTGGGTACATAGTGACCGTCCATGATATCCAGATGCAAGATATCCGCACCTGCGTTGGATAATGCCAGAACCTCTTCACCAAGCCTGGAGAAATTTGCAGACAAAACGGATACGGCAACCATGGGAGAATTCATTTATCTGTCCTTATCACAAAATATACTTCATTGATCGAAATTCCTGTCCTCTTGTTTAGCTCAAGCATAATCTTCTTCTTGAGCAAAACAAGTTCCTGCAACCATACGTTGTTGGACACAGCAATATAAAGAAAGCCCTTATCATACTTGATGGGATAAGATCTACTGGACAAGATATCCCCCACCACAGCAGCCCAGCTGCGGTAAAGCACCACAAAATCACGAAACCGTTCTCCGGCAAGCTGCATCACCATTTGTCTGCATGCTTCCTGTGAGCTGACCGGTTTGTAGTGACTGGTCATGATCTCTCCCCTGATTCTTTCACTGTATCAGTGGTTATCCAGTAAATAGCTCCGTGCAATACGAATATAGGTTATCCGAAGCCTGTCGGACTCCGAATAACCTATACGTTTATGTTCTATTTTAGTTGTTCCTAACCAGAAGGGAATAGCTATTGATAGCCAGAATCAGAACTGCGAGAGCAACGTAGTAAGCTGATCCGATTCCTGCGGTACTGCGATCAATAAAAGTCATTGTCAGGCCAGGTATTATGCTGGCCAAGATCATCCCAATATATCCGGCAATCTGGATTCCTTTGTTGTCAGGTTGTTTGTTCATCATGAAGATGGAGCCAATCATCAGAACGAGAAAAAGAACATTAAGCCCGGTAGCTGCCAGGATTTGGCCTGCTCCAAGCGTCCCTTGCAGGGGAATCAAACTACTGAAACTGACTGTAAGCATCGGAACTGCCAAAGCCAATAGGCCAAGAACTATTCCCAATATCTTATACATCATTTCATTGTTTGTGGTCTTAATCTCAAAATGACGTTGGTTCTTCTTAGCAAGCATAAGCACTAAAAACGTAACCACCGCAAAGAAAACTCCATAGGCCACCATCATAATGGGCTTGCCGGTGATGAGACCGACCAGCGACGAAACTATTATGAATAGGACTACGGCTGCGATTTGCCTGATCTTGAACAGGGTTTCATTCATGGGATCCTCCCAAATTATTCTTCTTCTTTATTGACCGTTATCTTAAGCTCGACTATGATATCCTTGTGTAGTTTGATCTGAACCCGGCTTTCACCCAGTTCCTTGATGTGTTTGTCCATATGAATCAGGGATTTGTGTATATCAAAGCCTTGATTCTTGAGCTCGGCAGCCAGATCAGTTTCAGAAACTGAGCCGAACATGTGCTCGTTTTCATCAACTTTACGGACGAACACCAAACTAGCGGAGTTCAATTTTTCGGCAAGGTTTTTTAGCTCATTCATGCGAATTTCTTCTTCCTGAGCTAGTTTGGCCTGAATGGAACCAAGCTTCTTAAGATTTGCAGGTGTGGCATAAATAGCCAGTCTTCTTGGGATTAGGAAATTACGGGCATAGCCGCGTTTCACGTTAACGAGCTCTCCCTTATTCCCAAGTTTTTCTATATGGTCCAGTAATATTACTTTCATGCGGGACTTCCTCCTGTCTCGATTTTTCTTAGGTTTATCCAAATATCTATGAACCCGATCAGGGCCAATACGATAAAGGAAATTGAGTTGATTAACATGGCAATCAGGATGATAGCTCTCATCACTTTATTCATTACGAATCTGGAAAGATATGAGATCAATAAACTGATTCCCTGCACCAAGGGTAATACACTCAAGCCAATCATTGCTGCAATAAACGCTACCTGAAAGCCCGGGATCAGATACAATCCTGAACCGAGGACAAAGAGCAGGTTATACTGCCAGGGAAACTGAATCTTGTTCCACAAAAATGGCAGTGCCAATTGTCTATGAAATAATACCAACCCAATGATCATGGCTACGACTTGAAAGGCTATCCAGAAGCCTGGCATGAGGTAGATCATCAGATCAAGGCTTTGAGTGTATAGTTCCTGAGACATAAGCTCAGGCATCATTTGATTCAGCTGTTCCTGAACGCTGATCTGGATTTTATGCAGATAGTCCGCAAAGATGTAAGCTCTCGCAGAGCCATACAGCACCAATGCTCCGCTGGCGCAGGCCAGTGAAGTAGTGGTTCTTTGCTGACGCATCAGGCATAGCAAAAATGCCATGGCAGGAATTCCCACGCCCAGAATGGCATCAAGTCCCTGTAATGCAGTACCGGTGGTAGAATCGACTAGAATCATCACAACCGGCGCCAAAAAAAAGGGTCCCAAAACCATTAGGGGGGATTGAATCCCAACCACTGCCGTTTTTGCCATATATACCCAGAGCAGGATTGCGGCGATGAAGGGAAACTGCATCGCTACAAAGCCCAGGATCAGTGGAATCAGAAACATTAATCTATGACGTAGGGAATGAGAGCCATCTGACGGGCGCGCTTGATCTCAGCAGTGATCTTGCGTTGATGTTTGGCGCAGGTGCCGGTGAGACGAGCGGGCTCGATCTTGCCGACGTCAGAGATAAACTGCTTCATCAAATCGATGTTCTTGAAGTCTATTACAAGTTCTTTGTTTGCGCAGAACTTGCAGTACTTTTTGCGGGTGAACCGCTTTTTTCTATCTGTAAGATTCATTTATAACTCCTTTAAAATGGGACGTCGTCTTTAGTGCCTTTCTGCGGTGCACTGGTTTCTTCCGGTAAGGGGGGTTCATCGCTGACATGATCGTGCTGCACACCGTCTTTGGGCAGCCATTCCAAGAAGTGTATAAAGTCAACAATCACTTCCCACACTCGGCGATTCTGATTGTTTGAATCTGTATAGGTTCTGGATTCCAAACGGCCTTCCACGAGGACAGGGCTTCCTTTGTGGCAATTCTTTTCGATGCTTTCTGCCCAATTAGTCCAAGCTACGCAATCAATAAAGGTTGCCACGTTTTGCCAGGAACCGCTCTCATCTTTGTAACTTCTGTCGTTCGCCACTGTGAAGCGGATAACGGCTGTTCCCTTGGGGGTGTACTTCAACTCCAGATCATTGGTGATTCTACCGCTGATCATTACCTTGTTTATTCTCGGAAGCTTAAGATCTGCCATGATTTCCTCCTAAAGTAATTCTACTGTTCTTTGACAACGAACATATGTCGCAGGACGTGTTCGTTGATATTAAGGCTTGCTTTTACGGTCTTGATAGAAGTGGATTCTACTTTAAAGTAATTCACGTAATAGTAACCTTCGTTTAGCTTATTGATCTCATAAGCAAGGTATCTCCTGCCCCAGACATCAGTTTTGACGATTTCGCCACCATTGTCTTTGATCAGGGTGAGGACAGCTTCGTTTGCACGCTCAGCTTCCTCGGAGCTTAGTTTCGGTGAATAAATCACCATCAGTTCATAATCCTTAGTCACGTTTTTCCTCCTTTGGACTAATGATTCCGGAGCTTGCTGCGCCGGAATAGGATTTTTTGGACTTACTATAGTCGTCCAACATTGCTTCATAGCCTCTGTGTAC
>JAZHDE010000079.1:0-5000 GCA_036584515.1 Candidatus Cloacimonadota bacterium
TTCTGCGGCAAGATCTGGTTGAACTACTCAGTTATGCTTCTGTCCTGGGCATCAGAACAGGTGTTGCGACCAACGGCTTTATCCTGGACCAGTCCAAAGCTCAAGCCCTGAAAGCCGCGGGAGTCAGCTCTATCCAGATCAGCCTCGATGGAGATAGAGACACTCACAATCATATCCGCCAAAACACCCAGGCTTACGATCGGGCAATACAGGCCCTGCGCCATTGCCGGGCGGCTGGGATTAAGATGCTAACGGTATCGTCTGTTATTAGTTCCATGAATCTGTCCAAGCTGGATACCCTGAAGCAAATCATCCTGCAAGAGCAGATTGACCTCTGGAAGATAATCCCTCTGATGCCCATCGGAAGAGCGGAAAAGACAGAGTTACAAATCGAAAGCGAAGCACTGGAGCAGCTCTTAAGCTTCATTAACCGCACCAGAGACGAGATTCCGATCCTGATTGGCGAAAACCTCACCTATCTGGGCAGGGATGAGGCCAGATTCCGCAGCAAGGTTACCTTCTGCCCGGTGGGGTTAAGTGCCTGTTGTCTGGGCACAGACGGCAAGATCCGGGGTTGCCCTGAAATGCCGGATGATCCCAGCTTTATCGAAGGCAGCATTCTGGAAGAGAGCTTTGATGCTATCTGGCAGAAAGGCTTCACGAAGTATCGGAACCAATCTCTGCGGGAGCAAGACCCCCGCTGTGGAGCTTGCGAACTTTGGAACCAGTGCCGGGGCGGTTGTTGGGTGATGCGTCTGGGCAACTCTCACTGCATCAAAGAATGGAGATCGAAGTGATACCATTCTTTTTCCCTGATCACTTTCTCATTTTCCGGTCATTTTATTATTGGTTAAAACCAGTAACACCTACAACCAAAAGCCTTGGCTCTAACCGCAGATATGCGGTAAAGGAGTGACTATTAAACACTTGATGATTATGGCTTTGATCCTGCAGATGGGCTGCTCGATGCTTATTCTCGAGCCTCGCAATAAGACCTGGCGCAAGCTAAGGCTAAGCTTGGGTATTTTCTTCACCGCTCTCTTAAGCTTGTTACTCAGTTCAAGCTGCACACCCAAGAAACGGATAGATCCGGATGAAAACGTAGATTACGGACCTCCCCCGGATTATGAGGAAGTAGAGCCAGCTCCGGAGACACCCACTGATGTCAATCTGGAGTCTATTGTGGCCTACGGTCCTCCGGAAGTCTTGAATCCTCCACCCAAGCCCAATGATAGGCCAAAAGACGGTGCTAAGGACAAATCCTGTCTCAATGCTCCTGCCAAGCCGGACAGTCTGAAACCCTCCTCCCAGACCGACCCACCTCAAGAGGCTCCCGATTCGGATGTTTGTTATGGCCCTCCCGGAGGATTCTAGTATATATCCCCGTTTCGCACACATCAGAAACGCATCTCATACCCAGGAGACACGCATGATCCCACATGGGTGTCTCATGGGTGTCTCATGCGTGTCGAATTAGGGCGCATGACTGTGGTGGGATAATCGCCCCGCGGTTCGTCATTCCTGAGAGTTGTTTATACGAGCGAAGCCGTATGAAACAACTAGTCAGGAATCCACGGAGCTTGTTCCCTCTTCAGGATGATATATTCTACTCTAGTGATACTTCATTACTAAAGGTATAGTTTATGGATTCCGGGCAATTCTACCCCAAAGCCTCACTTCGTTCAGCTTAGGTGCCCCCGAATTCCCGGAATGACGGTGTGTGTAGTCTGGCATACCAAGGGGCAGCATACTCAGCCAGCGAAGCAGCCTGCTCTTGTCCACCTTCACTGTCACTTCCTGGGAGCACGTAAGTGAATTTTGCACTTGACAGCAGAGCCTTTATGGGAGAGCATGACAATAACTGCATAATCACATGCAGCCTTAGTTTAACCATTTAGGAGTTGATATGTTTCCCGGTGGAAAGAATATGAAAGACCTGATGAAACAGGCACAAAAGATGCAGGCTGAGATGATGAAATCTCAATCTGAGCTGGAAAGTAAAGAGTTTGAAGCCAGCTCCGGCGGTGGAGTGGTAAAAGTGGTTTTAACCGGTAAATACGAGCTTAAAAGCCTCAAGATAGACCCCGCTGCAGTTGATCCTGAAGACGTGGAGATGCTGGAAGATATGATCCTGGCAGCCATTCAGGAAGCCCACGCTAAAGTGAGTGAAGCCTCTGAAGAAACAATGGGCAAGCTCACCGGTGGCATGAAAATACCCGGCATGTTCTAAAGATTACATCGTGCTTGTCTCACTATCGCTGGAACGCCTGATTCAGGCTTTCAACCGCTTTCCCGGTATCGGCAGAAAGACGGCTCAACGTCTGGCTTGGTATCTGATTGGTCAGGACAAGAGCTTTGCTCTGGAGCTGGCAGAGACGATCAAGAACACGGTGGAGAGCTTCACGCGGTGCAGCCATTGCCAAATCCTGTCAGAGATTGATCCCTGCCCTATCTGTGTTGCAACAGACCGTCAGGACGACGTCCTTTGCGTGGTGGAGAGTAGCTCAGACGTGCAGATCATCGAAAACATGAACGAGTTTAAGGGCAGATACTTCGTTTTGGGGCATCTGCTTTCGCCTCTGGATGGTTACGGCCCAGAGCAGATTCATGCCGATGCTTTGATTCGTAGGATTGAAGAGCTCAAACCTCAGGAACTGATCCTGGCGCTCAAACCTTCTGCTGAAGGGGAGGCCACCATCCATTATCTCACAGAGCTATTGAAAGATAAGACTATTCGAATCACCCGGCTTTCCACAGGGATTCCCTTTGGGGGAGAGTTGGAGTATAGCAGTTCTGTAACCCTTTCCAATGCCTGGAAACGGCGTTTTACGGTTTAAGAGATGTTTACCGGTATCATTGAAGCAATAGGTGAACTGAAGTCCAGGAGGCAGAGCGGAGAGCAGACTATGCTCACTATCAGCCGTCCCTCTGGCTTTGATGACTTGAAATACTCATCCTCCGTGGCTTGTAATGGTATTTGTCTCACGGTGGTGGAGCTGCGTCCTGATAGCTTCACGGTTCAGGTGATGAACGAAACGGTGAAAAAGACTACTGCCTCTTTGTGGCAGACCGGGGATAAGATCAATCTGGAGAGAGCTCTGAGCTTGGGAGACCGGCTGGATGGGCACTGGGTGCAGGGACATGTGGATCGGACTGCCGCTCTTCTGGAACGTACCACAATCAGGGATGCTCTCTATCTAAAGCTGGAGCTTCCGGCTTCCGATCGTGCACTGATGATCCCACAGGGGTCGATTGCCATTAATGGGGTTAGCCTCACAGTGGCGGAACTGAGCTCGGGATGGTTCAAAGTAGCTCTGATAGGTCATACAATTGATAATTCCAATCTCCCCCAACTGCGTGTCCAAGGCAAAGTGAATCTGGAGTATGACGTGTTGGGGAAGTATATCCTGAGTTCCAAAGGCTCAATCAGCAAGGAATGGTTACATGAACAGGGTTTCTAAACTACTTTTTGTCATAGTGATAGTACTCTCAGCGATGCTGCAGTTTGGCTGTGGCAGCAAACGCAATCCCACCGGGGGACCGGAAGACACCACAAAACCGGAGCTTCTGGCCAGCTTGCCGGCGGAGTTTGCTGATATCAGCGAAGGCGTGATTGAGCTGAGCTTCTCCAAGCATTTGGACAAGAGTTCTGTTACGACCGGGCTTTATATCTATCCCCTGATTCAGAACAAGAAAGTGGTGGTGGAACGCAATAAGATCACCATCCGCATCAATGAACCGCTCCTGCAGGATACAAACTATTTTGTGACCCTCACCAGCCGGATCAAGGATATACGCGGTAATGCTTTGGCGGAAAATCAAAGCCTGGTCTATGCCTCAGGAACTTTGCAGCGTAACCGTCTATCCGGCACTGTGATCTATGAAGATGAAGCAGACCGGGCTTTCCCGCTGCAGTTCAGCCTCTTTAGTGCAGATTCTCTGCAAGTGCTTTCCCGGCAGATATCAGGTGGTGCTTTTGCTATTGACGAGCTCAATCCTGCCGTGCATATTTATAGAGCCTTCATTGATAAGAATGCCAACAGCCGTTATGACTTTGGGGTGGAACCCTGGACTGAAGGCAGAATCAACGTCCGCGGAGTGGCAAGCCTTGAGCTGAATCTGGCCTATGCCGATACTAGCTTACCACGTATCCGCTCTATCCAGACAGTATCAAACCGTGAAACTCAGGTTCTCTTTACCGAACCGGTATCTTCACTACAAGATATCAAGCTGCTAGGCAGCAATCAGGCAGAGCTGGAGATTCTTGCGCGCTACTTGGAGGGAGAGAATCTGACCTTGATTACTGCGGGACAAGAAAGAACCGAGTATGTGTTGCAGATCAGTGGACTGAGTGATCGGAAAGGAAACGCTAACCCCCAAACCAGCGGTAGATTCACCGGGACCACCACGGCAGACACAGCGCCACCGGTCATATTAGGAAGCCTGCCTCGCAATGGCACGGCAGTACAAAGCTTGCGACCTGAGCTACTGATCAATCTCTCGGAAGTGATTGATCCTTCTACAATCAATCTGGAACTGCACTCTGCTGATGGCAGCCAGATGATTGGCATAGAGAGGCTATCCAGCAATCCTCGTCAAATCAGGGTAAGACCCATAGAAAACCTCGCTGCAAATCGTTCCTATGCTTTAACGGTGGAAAACACACTGGCAGATTACTCCGGAAAAAGGATGGATGAAAGCTTTATGCTGAACTTCCTGGTGCTTGGTACAAACTAGATACATCTCTTGTCTGTCCTACTATAGTGTTGATAATCCCAACGCTATAATCCCACCGCTTTATCGAGAGAGAGCATCCTTACACATATTTTTTAATCGCTTAGCTACTCCCAGCCCAGCTTACCCTCTTGTCACTTGTCACTTGTCACTTGTCACTTGTCACTATCTGTTCACTGTTCACTGTTCACTGTTCACTAAAAAGAAGAGGCGTTAGCGATGGCGGCAACCTACTCTCCCACGCAGTTGCCCACGCAGTACCATCG
>JAZHDE010000080.1:0-6189 GCA_036584515.1 Candidatus Cloacimonadota bacterium
ATATAGGGAATGCCAAAACGAGCCGATACATTCCAATCAATACTCTTGTAGCTATCTCCGGGCTGATACTCACGTACTTCCGCAAACTCCAGTCCCTGGCCTTTGAAAGAGGAGTGATACTCTCCACTAAAGAGCTCTTGCACCACTCCCTTGGTCTGAATCTCTATCTTGCGAATACGCTTGAGTATTTCAGCAGGGCTCTGGGTTTGCATTATGGAACTTCAATCTCGTCGAATATCCTGGCCACAATCTCTTCAGGGCTAAGTTGCTCCGCCTCCGCTTCATAGGATAGAATGATGCGGTGACGCAAGACATCCTTGCCAATAATCTTAATATCATCAGGAATCACGTATCCTCGGTGTTCCAGATAGGCATTGGCTTTGGCAGCTCTGGCCATATAGATCACTGCACGCGGTGAAGCTCCATATTCGATCAGGCCTTTCAGGCTACCCAGCCGGGGATATCTCTCGGGATGGCGAGTAGCTTGCACCAAGTGAAGGATATAGTCCTTCAGCTTAGTTTCCATATAGATATCATCAATCACCTGGCGCATTTCGCTCAGATTCTCCGGCTTGATCACCGGATCGATCCTAATCTCTTGTTCCACCACCATACGATCCAAAATGAGCCGTTCTTCATCCAGGCTGGGATACTTG
Organism: Candidatus Cloacimonadota bacterium; assembly: GCA_036584515.1. GTDB lineage: Bacteria > Cloacimonadota > Cloacimonadia > Cloacimonadales > Cloacimonadaceae > PHBP01. Next base: position 657 of record JAZHDE010000080.1, read on the forward strand.
ATCTTCAGCTTCAGCATAAATCTATCCACCTGCGCCTCGGGAAGAGGATAAGTTCCTTCTTGCTCGATCGGGTTCTGAGTGGCCATCACAAAGAAAGGATTGGGAAGGCGGTAACTTGTATCGCCAATTGTGACCTGATGCTCCTGCATGGCTTCCAGAAGGGCAGATTGGACTTTGGAGGGAGCACGGTTGATCTCATCTGCCAGGATAAAATTGGCAAAGATCGGACCCTGCTTGGCGGTGAATTCACCCGTCTTCTGGTTATAGACCAGAGTTCCTGTGATATCGGCAGGGAGAAGGTCTGGAGTAAATTGAATACGTTTAAAACTAGTCTCCATGGCCTTGGCAAGAGTGCTGATGATCAGGGTCTTGGCCAATCCCGGCACACCTTCCACTAACACATGTCCTCCGGCTAGAATCCCGATCAGGAGCTTGGAGATGATCTCGTCCTGACCAACAATTACCCGGGAAATGGAAGCACGCAGTTCATCCAGAACCTGCGAACTTTCCAGTACTCTACGATGAATTTCTTCTATTTGCATCGGATTCCACCTTTGTTTACAGAATGCAAAAAAGGGAACAGAGCACTGCGCTATTCCCAAAATGTGTGAGCCCCACATCGGTCGATGCACAGCTCTGAAAGTTATATGCTTCTAGACTCTTCCCAATTATCAGCCAACGACCTTGCGAACTTTATTGGCCTTGAGGCAGGAGCTGCAAAGCTTCACTCTCTTGACCGTTCCGTTCAGCTCGGCACGAATTTCGTGCAAATTGGGGTAGAAACGACGCTTTGTAGCATTGAGAGCGTGGCTTCTATTGTTGCCCACTTGGGCGCTTTTTCCGCATATATCGCATATTCTTGACATCTTTCACCATCCATAAATTGATTAGTAGGACCAAAGAAACTGAAGCCGTTATTTTGACAAGGATTTATTTGGCAGTCTGTGGAATTCGGATGTCAAAACGGCAGCCATGAGGCTGAACCGGGATGTATTCCAATCTGCCTCTATGCTCCTGAACCAGCTTTTTGCAAATAGCCAGGCCCAAACCTGTGCCATGAGGCTTCCCTTCCGTCACAAAAGGCTTGAACAGCTCGTCCTTGATCTTATCCGGGATACCCTTGCCATTGTCGATCACGCTGACCTGCAGCCAGTTGCTGGTAAGATTGGTAATTATCTTGATCTCACCTTCCTCGGCAATCGCCTCAGAACTGTTTCTGAGCAGATTGAGCAATACGCGCTTGATCTTCATCTCATCAAAGTGGACATACTCCCGTACATTGTTTTCGATGACAAAGTCTATCCTTCTGCCCTGTAACGATGCTCCGTAGCTGGTCTTAATCTCCTTAAAGAACAGATCCAGATCGACCTTTTGGATCATGGGCTCGCCTTCGTTGTTTTTGGCAAAATCCAGGATTTCGCGTACCAGGAGATCTATGGTCTTGGTTTGCTTGATAATGCTATCGGTAAATTCGGAGCTATTGGGATAGAGGTTCTCCAAGAGCTGCGCAGTGAGCACTATCACTGTGAGCGGGGTCTTCAGATCGTGTATAATCTTGCTGGCAGCCAGCCCAATGGCTTCCAGGCGGTTCTTTGCGATCATCTGATTCATCAGCTCGGTAAATCTGTCGTTGGTGCTGCGCAGCCTGCCGGAAATCGTCTGGATCAGGTTAAACATCACCACTGGATGAGTGAATGTGAAATCCATGAAGACCTTGCGGGGAATGGCCAATACTTCAACGTCATCCAAGGCAATCACGGTCGCGGATCTTGGAGCATCGTTGATAATGGACATCTCCCCAAAGCATTCACCCGGCTCCAGTATGGAAAGCTGAGCCAAAGGAGTCTCGGTGTCCTTCAGACTTTTTGAGATCTCCACCCTACCCTTACAGATGTAAAAGAGGCTATCTCCCTGAGTATGTTCCGCTATAATAGATTCACCTCTGAGCACCTTGATTCGAGGCAAATCCCGGGTTAATTCCTCAACCACCTCTTCACTGAGTCCGGAGAACAGTCCCCTGCTTTCCGCACAGCTGCCATTATCCATACGAACCTCTCTTAAGTCGTCTTCATAGTATTCTGTCATTCTTGGGATTTTGACTCTTGTGTCAATCTTTTTTTGCGATCCAGAAAGTATCCGGCACCCAAAGCCAAGATCGAGAGTAAAATTCCGCTCAAACTTAGGACCAGACTCCGCTTGTAAGACTCCGGAGCAAAGACCAGCTCCAGCTTATGTTCACCAGCCGGAATCTTTAGGCCTCGCAGAATATAGTTTGTGGCATGAATAGGTATCTCTTTCCCATCCAAGAGGGCTTTCCAGCCTGCGGGATAGTAAACTTCGGAGAGCACAAGATAGCCTTCCCGGGGCGTTTGCACCCGGTATTCCAGCTTGTGCATGGACTGCAGGCTCTGCTCCACCGTCCCTACTGCAAGACTATCGGATCCACCCACCAGGGCAAGCTCGGTTTCCACCAAAGCAGTCTGGGCAGGATCAAATTCGCCTCTCTGCAGCAGTGCCAGAATCGAATCTGGAGAGCTTATATGTTTTTGCTCTTTGACAAACCAAGCCCGGGGCAGAACAGTATTATTTCTGAAGATATGCATATTGGCAGAACCGGCAAAGACCTGATCTATCTTGTTCAGATACTGCGTTCCGGGTAGTGAATCCGGATAAAGGAAATACTTGGCATTGAGCATATCCAAAACAGGAGTACTACTTTCTGTCTGTTTCTCCATCAGATTGATCAGATAGCGCACAAATTCGCCTTGAGTCTGCTTGGTGGCATCTCCATTGACAACTTTTAGAACATCGTCATAACGCTTCAGTTTGGCTGCAGAATAGCCATCTATGGTCTGGTGATAATAAGCCCATTCGCCTGCAGGGCGAACTCTGCCCGTATTGAAAGGATATATCCTGTAGTTACTCTTGTCCTGCAGGAGGAATTGATCGTAATCTGTCATTTCAAAGCGTTTCTGATGCTCAGCCGGTTTTTCCACCTCTTTCAGATGCTTACCGGTGTAGATCCAGAGATCGATAAAGATTATGATGGTTATCAGCCAGATATAGACCGCCCGACCCAGCTTTCTGACATTGTAAAGATAAGCCAATCCCAAGGACACGGTAAGGAAAAGCAGGCTCATCGTACCGCTCTTGAAGAGCAGGTTCAGGCGTTCGAGCTTATACTCCTCTGGAATGTCCGAGAGCTGATAATTATTCATCAAATCCGCCAGAGTGCTGGCGTTCACAAAGGGCAAAGAGCGAAATAGCGATTTTGAGAGCAGCAACCAAGCCACAAACAAACCACCACTGATCCAGAAGAGTTTGTACAAGAGCTTACCGAGCTTATCCCGTCCAGAGCCTTCGGCAGAGAGGATATTATCCATACCAAGAGCAGCCAGAATCACAGCAATAATCTGCGTCATGGTCAGAATCATGGATGGCACCCGGAATTTATTGAAATAGGGCAGATACTTCAGGAGCAGGTCGCTGATAAAGGGCGCAAACTCCCCAAAACTCATGATGGTGAAGAGCGCTGAGCTGATCCAGAGGAAGATCGCAAAGCGTTTGTGCCTGCCCATCAGAGCGAAGAATCCCAGGCCCAGCACTACCAATCCAAAATAGTTATAGATCTGGGTAAAGGGCATGTATCCCCAGTAGTTGTTATTGATCCCGCCAAAGAAATCCGGAATGATGAAACCGATGATCTCCAGGGGATGGAAGCTCCAGCTCTGGGCATAGGCCTTATCCAAGCCTGCCGAGCCACCTCGCATGGTATAATGACTGTATTCCATGGTGCTCAGATACGGATTCATCACTGCCAATACCGTGAGTCCAAAGGCCAGCAGCAAGAGCAGAGTGAAGATGCCGAACTTTTTATAGTCTTTGCCTTTGAAGGCTTCAATGAGGGCATACACCCAATACATTCCCACGAAGAGGTAGAGATAATAACTGATCTGGGGATGATTTTCCCGGAGCTGAGTAATCAGGAAGGTAGCCATCAAACCCAGGCTCAGCACGTCCCGCTTATCTTTCAGCCGGAATAGCGCCCAGATGACCCAGGGAATATACATAATGGCACGGAACTTGGTATTGTGCCCGATCTCGATCAGCCCCACCCAGTGGCAACTGAAGATGAAAGCCACGGCTCCCATAAATGCCACCCAGGGATCCAGCTTCAGAAACCGGAGCAGAACAAAGATACCCAAGCCACCTATGATTAAAAGGAATATGCGCCAATTGATCACCTTGTCCGTAAGCTTGGTCACGCTTTCCAAAAACGGATAACGGGTGGGAAAAGAGATCATGTAGGCAGGCATCCCACTGAACATACTGGGAGTCCACAGAGCAGTATCCTTATTCTCTTTGTTGTAATCTATTATGGTCTTTGCCGCACCCTGCCATTGGGTAATATCTGAGGCAATCGGAGCCTTACCCCCAAAGGCAACCGGAAAATATATCAAACTCACGATCAGCACCAGCAGAGCTGCCATAATCCAGGGAGTATAACGTTGATCCAGCAGCGGCTTGGAGGCTGATTGTGCCCCTTTCAGGCTGCTGACCCCAATAGCTTTCTTATCTTGCTTATATGGCTTTTTGGACATATAGTTAACCTCGAACTTAGTCTTCAAGCCACGATGGCATGAAGCCTCATTCGGTCAAGAAAAAAGCAGGATGTACAAAAAGAGTCCCGATCCACGTTTGGGACCGGGACTCAATCGGAGACCATTTGTATTCTTATTCGATAACGATTTCTTTTTTGGGGGTGGGCTCTTTCTTGGGAATCTTCAGAGTTAGCACACCATCTTCCATCTTGGCAGAGATCTTGCCCACTTCCGCATTCTCGGGAAGCAAAAGCGATCTGCGATAGGAGCCGCTGTATCTCTCGCAGCGGTAGATAGTGCCTTTTTGTTCCTCGGAATTCTTGGTGCAATTTGCCTCGATCACCAGTTGATTCTCATGCACGGAGATCTTGAGATCATCCTTTTTGAAACCGGGCAAATTGGCCAAAATCTCAAACTCCTTGTCTTGCTCCACAATATCGAGAGCCATGGCACGATAGTTTTCATCGCTGGAGTCGTCCTCATAATAACGGTTAAAGAACTCATCGAATAAGCTGAGCATATTGCTCATCGGTCTGTAGTCAGCCTTGCGATAAGGTACGAGTTTCATTTTGAACCTCCTTGGTTTCTTTGTTTTCTGAAGACATTATAAACGAGCTCCAAAGAAAAGCAAGAAGAAATTAGCAGTCTTTTGTGGAGACTGCTTATTTACTCGCGAAGCCATCTGCAAATGCGGGTTTTCCAGCTACACGCTTAACGGACTTGTCACTGGTCACTTTCTAAAAGCGACAAGATGTCGCTTCCACTTTGGTCACTGGTCACTTTCCAAAAGCGACAAGATGTCGCTTCCACTTTGGTCACTCGTCACTCGTCACTTTCCAAAAGCGACAAGATGTCGCTTCCACTTTGGTCACTGGTCACTCGTCACTCCCCTGTGTCTCCCGGAGTCTTCGCCGAGTCTTGCAGGACTCTTC
>JAZHDE010000081.1:0-6175 GCA_036584515.1 Candidatus Cloacimonadota bacterium
GCGGCCCCGGCGCCCTGGTAGGGGCAGCCCGCCTTGTCGAGCATGCCCTGGATCCATGGCATAGGCACCGATCATCATCCCTTCCAGGATTCTGTGCGGATCACCTTCCAAAAGAGACCTGTCCATAAAGGCTCCGGGGTCTCCTTCGTCTCCGTTGCAGATGTAATACTTCTGATCCGCTTTGGCGTCGTGCACCATTTTCCACTTGATGTGAGTGGGGAATCCACCGCCACCCCGACCACGCAGGCCTGAGGCTTTCATGATTTCGATCACATCCAGGGGTTTCATTTCGGTGAGAACTCTTCCCAGTGCCTCATAACCACCGGTAGCAATGTACTCATCCAGACTTTCGGGATCGATGTAACCACAGTTCTCGAGAGCAACCTTGACTTGTTTTTGGTAAAACGGTACGTCCTTGTGAGCTGCGATGGTAGTCTCTTCATCTTGCAGCATCAGTCTCTTGACGGGACGTCCTTTCTCAAAGTGCTCGGAGACAATCTCATCAACATCCTCGGGGGTGACCTTCTTGTAGAAGATACCTTCGGGATAGATCACCATCACAGGGCCGTAATCACAGGGTCCCATGCAACCGGTTTCGATGATATTGATTTCGTGGCTTAGCCCTTTCTCAGAGAGAACTTGGAAGAACCTCTCCTTGATCTTCAAGGCACCGGCTGATACACAACCGGAACCGCAGCAGATCAGGAGATCGATACGTTTGAGTGACATTCTCTGCCCCCTTAGTTGCCTGTGGCGACTACGTATTCGGAGACTATTCTGCCATTAACGATGTGTTCTACCACCACTTTCTTGACTTTCTCGGGGCTCATGTTGCCGTAGGTAACTTTGTCCTTACCTTCTTCGATCACATCCACCACAGGTTCCATAGATGAAAGCCCTTTTTCGCCTGTCTGAGTCACCAAGACGTCAGTCAGGTTTCGATTGGAGATCTCTTCCAGGAAAGTCTTCATCACTTCGCGGGCACCCATAGCGATACCGGATGTTCCCATCCCCACCACTATCTTCATACGAACGTTACCACCACGAAGCTTCATTTCTTCCTGAGCTTTCTCACGAATTTTCTTAAGGTCTGCCAGTGTTTTCATCAGACATCCTCCATCCTTGTATTTTGTATTCCTTCTAATAATGATTGATCGATGTATTCTATCACATCGGGATATGTGAGCGGGATATCTCCCAGCTCTTCTTTAATCGCAGCAGTATCAAAGAGGAAGCTTTGTTTGCAGCAACCGCTTTGATAGATCAGGTTCACGTAAAAATCCACGTCCGGATGCCCAATCATGGATCCCAGCAGAGTGTCCTTCAGGTTTCCCAGGGGCATTCTGTCGATATGGTCCAGGGTGAAATCCACCGTCATCACAGTGCCAAAGCCCGGCTCGCTGGCAATATTGAAAGAGCCTTCGCAGAGTTCGGCATTCTGTTTGAAGAGTGGGATTCCCAGCCCAACTTTCTTTTCCCTTTCCTCTTTGGTGGTATAGAATGGGTTCTGAGCCCTGTCCAAGGTCACGGAATCCATACCGACTCCATTATCCTCAATGATCAGACGCAAAAGGTTGGATCTGATATCCTGGATTACCCGGAGTTTTACTTGTTTTGCACCGGCCCGAACGGAATTCTCGATCACGTCCAAAAGGTGCAATGAGATATCTTGCATAGCTTTATCCGCTTACTCGTAGCGCTTTAGAATCTCTACGATCTTGTCCTTGGTGTCGATCCTACCAAAGGTCTCGTCGCCAATCATAAAGACCGGAGCCAGAGAACATGCACCAACGCAGCGCACTGAATTCAGGCTGAATTTTCCATCGGGAGAGGTCTCACCCATCTGGATGCCAAGCTGATCTGTGAGCATGGTAATCAGGCGGGGAGCACCTTTGACGAAGCAAGCTGTTCCCGTGCAGACATTGATGATGTACTTCCCACGGGGCTTCATTGAGAAGAAGTTGTAAAAGGTTACTATGCCATAGATCTTGCTGGCTGGAATTCCCAGCTCATTGGCTATGAATTCCTGCACTTCGATGGGCAGATAGCCAAAGATCTCCTGGGCTATCCTCAGGATCTCAATCACCGGATTCTGCAATTCTTTCTTCTCGGCGATCACAGCCTTTAGCTGTTCATAGAGTTTGTTGTCAAACTGATGCGAGGGAGTCATTTCTCCTCCTTATCTATTTTTATTTATTCTATTCTTCTATCATCAAGGCTCATGCAAGCCAGCCGTAATTCTTTCACAGTTGGCTCCAGGCATTGCACTTTGGCTATTCCGCTGCCCAGATCTGCCAGATAATGGGCATCACTGCTTCTCAACAGGCATTTCCCCTTGAACCAAGGATTTCGCGAGACAAACTTGGCAGTATCCAAACCAGCTGTGATCCCAAAGGCACCAAAGACCGGTTCATCGGGCATCATACCCAATTGGCTCAGAATACCGTTCGTCCCCGCGTCCACATGAGCCGGCACCACAAAACCCCCATAGCCACGGGCAGTTTCACAGGCTTCACTCAAGTCCCAAAGAGAGGAGTTAATCAGAGCACGATTCTCCATTCTTAGAATCTGCTCATTTTCGTCAATAACAACTTGATCGCCAAAGAAATCCGGGTCATTATCCAAAGGCAATAGCGAAGCATATAGCTCCGCATCAAAGGCTTGTGCTGCATCTCGATCGTCAAAATAAACCAGAAGGTGAATCTCTTCAGAGGTCTGAAGCTCCACACCCCAGCTAAAGGCTATTCCGGCTTGTTTGGCCACGGCTTCATATGCCGCACAATTTGCCATGGAATTATGATCTGTGATCGCCAACCAATCAATGGAAAGGCTTTGAGCCCGATGAATCAGTTCCCGGGGAGACATTTCCAATCCTCCGCAGGGAGAGAGCACCGAGTGAATATGCAGATCACAGGCAAAAACACGCATCCGATGGTATCAGAGTCCCAGCATTTTGTATAAGATACCGGCCAGCTCAAAAGTATTCAGCGGACTTGTTACCAGGCAGACTCCTTCTTCCAGAGCCTTTTCGATCACGGATGCTTCAGGAACTACGCCCTTGGAAAAGAGAACCGCAGGAATGGAAGTCATGGAAGCCACTGCTATCACATTGAGGTGTTTCATAATGGTGATCCAGATTAGCTCCGGCTTGCCATTGCCCATCACATCGGAAAGCATATCTGAAACATAAGCTCCCCCAATCTCTATCTTCTCCGGCTCAATCCCGGGGGTGAGGTTGTGCCCGCCAATCGCGGTCAAATAATCCTTTAAAGTTATCATCAGATATCTCCTATTCGTTATCTTCTTCCGAATCCGTTTCTTCCCTGCTGTGCCTTTTCAAGAGCACCACACAGTCATCGATAGAAGCCTTGCCCTGCACAATGTCTTCGGCCAGAGCATAGCATGAGGGGCTTCCGCAAGCACTGCAATCCAGCCCGGGAAGCATAATCAGAAACTCGTTGATTTTCTTCATCTTCTTGATGGCATTCTTGATATCTTTATCAAGTTCCATGATGGAACGCGGCTGCAAGGGCGCCACGTCGAACTCACCTGCTTCCTTCAGCTTGACCAGAGGATCGACGACTATCTCTCTTTCGGGAGCTTCTTTGATTATCTTTTTGATCCTGCTCATAGCCACGAAGGGGTTTTCCACATTCAAGCATCCACCCACACAACCATTTGTGCAGCTTCTAAGCACAATGTAGTCGTATTGATCAAGGTAGTGATCCTCCACTCTGGAAAGGATGTCTTTCACGTTTTCCACACCATTGACCGAGAGAGCCCGGATATCATCGCAATCCACCAGTTCTGCCTGAACACCACTGAGAGCCCAAGTGAGCCCTTTGCTATATGTCTCGACATCTGTGGGGTTGTTCACCGCATCCTTGAGATACTCTCTCACCTTGCCATAGATCATGCCGATGGAAAAAGCTCCATCCTGCAGATGTTTGTAGGCTCCTTCCGGCTGATGCACGGCAGTAACGTGAGCCACACAGGGTACGATCAGGAAGATACCCAGTTCGTTGTCCTGCAATCCCTTTTCTGCCACGATTTTCTCCCGTAAGTAGCGGGTCAGAATACTCATGGGAGCTTCCTGATGATAGAGATTGGGCAGCAGTGAGGGGTATTTTACCTGTATCAGGCGTACCACGGCAGGGCAATTGCTGGATAGGATGGGACGCTTATCACGATTTTCGCGGATATAATCCCGGATCATCCTGATCATAAACTCTGTTGCCATGGATTCTTCGAAGACACCATCAAAGCCCAGGGAAAAGAGAGCTTGTTTGGCAACACTATAGCTGATGTCTTCTGTAAACTGTCCAGCATAAGAGCTGGATACAATAGCTACCTTATATTTATAGTATTGGAGGATTTCCAGAGAGTCGCTCTTGGGAATAATCGCATGGAACTGACATGCATTCAAGCAATTACCGCAGTCTATGCAGCGATTTGGATCGATCTCTGCCTTGCGGTCTCGCACTCTGATGGCCTCGGTGGGACACACTCTCACGCAGGCTGTGCAGCCGGTGCAGTTATCCGTGAGGATATTGATCGCATGGAAATACTTGGATTTGATCTCTGCCACAGTCTTAGCCAAAGAATATCATCAGTTCCAAAACGGTGTTTTTCCCGCGTTCCGAAACGATGTGAAGCATGTCGGAATTCTTTTTGATATTGGGCAGGCCCAAACCTGCACCAAAGCCCATCTCTCTTACCAGGTCATCTGCAGTGGAAAACCCGGGCGTCATGGCCTGAGCGATATCCACTATACCCGGGCCACTATCTTCAAAACGAATATAGATCAGTTCGTCATAAATGCTGGAAATCATCTTTCCACCAACTGAGTGAGCTGCCACATTGATCTCTGCTTCATAGGAGGCAACCGCCACCCGACGCAGGACTTCAGGGTCAATACCCAGCCGTTTCAAAAGGTTCTTCACCTCAGCACTGCCTTTACCGGCAGTATTGAAATCCTTTTCAGTGATGAGGAATTCCAGGCTCACTTCCGGTTCGGGAACATCCTGAAAGAAAGACTCCACAAAGTCTTTTCGCTCAGGAGCTATATTCCAATACTCTGCCATAAGCCCATCAAATAGCGCAACTGCGCAAACCGGAATTATATAACAAACCGCTGGAACGATACATCGTGAGCTTGGTGCGCAGAAGAGGAAGACCCCGTTCCACCGCCATCTCAATGAGTTCCTGGGAAGGCTGTTTGCCTCTCACAAAAACTACTGCCGTGATATCTATCATATCCGACAATCTAATCACTTGGGTATTGGCCAATCCGGTCAGCAGCAGGGTAGGTTCTTTGGTACACATCAAAATATCGCTGATCAGATCGGAAGCAAATGCGCAAGGCACTGGACGGTCAAGATCCGTCTCAGAAGTGAGTATCTCAGCTTCCAATAGCTTGGCTACGTCTCGTAAGGTCATCAAATTCACCTGCTTTTTTTCAATGATTCACATGAAAAAATACCTGTCCAGAACGTCAAGGATTTCTTTGGAGGCTCCCCAAGGATTCTTACTGTGACTGAAACCCAGAACTATCCTACTGATTAAGTAGAACTTGCCAGATTATCGAGACCCTGATGTCCAAAACATCCCTGATTTTCATCTACCATCATCCAGAGTATGATTCAAGTAGTTGCGTGGATCTATCTTGTGGAACACAGCATCGGGATAGCTTCTCTGAAAAGTGAGTGGCACCTTAGTGGAGCGGGCAGGATTCCATTTGACCTCGAAAGCGGACATGAAAAGATTGATTTCGGGGATCGGACTCCCCGAATATGGTCAAATTCGGGGATCGCAGTCCCCGTTTTCCAACTTTTTGACCCCAAGGCTCAGGCTCAGCACCTCTGCCCATTGTTTTAAGCTGTGTATTAGGACAAAGATTGAACTTTTTTATTGACATTCAGTCCCTTGTCAGTTATTCTGTTACTAGCTTTAATATGATTCAGGATTGCCCAAGTGGCATTTAGATTTGTTTGCCGGATCAATTCACTCCGGCATAGTTCTTAAGACACAACAAATAACACAGATGACCCAAGGAGAACTTATGAAAAAGCTGGTCATTATCACGATTATCCTGATGGTGGCAGTATCCTTCTTTGCCGACGAGGCCATCCTGCGCCCCAAGCTTGAGGAGCGGTTCAACGAGTACATGAGCGGA
>JAZHDE010000082.1:0-6159 GCA_036584515.1 Candidatus Cloacimonadota bacterium
GAGCGTGGACGTGGTCACCGGCCTGATCAAGGCCAACTTTCCGACGCGCATCTCCAGCTATGGAGTTGACCTGGATGTGGTGGCACCCGGAGAACTGGTGCTCAGTACCTATAAAACCACTCCGGGAGAACAATACCTGGAGCAGAGTGGCACCTCCATGTCCTCCCCCTATGTAACCGGAGCTATTGCCCTGCTCAAATCTATCCGGCCTGATCTCAGTCCCGAAGAAGTACGCTCCCGGGTGTTGAATTCCACGGATGACCTGGGTGATCCCGGTTTTGACACCCGTTATGGGCACGGGCTCCTGAATACCAGAAAACTGCTGGAAAACACCAATCCCCCCGTTATTAACCTCACTTATCCTCTGGAGATGCAGGGAGTGAGTGACGCCTTTCAGATATTGGGAACCGTGCAGGCAGAGAGCTTCCTGCGTTATTCGGTGATGCGTTCCTCCAAATCCACTCCTGCAGAGAGCGATTGGAGAAACGTCCACGATGATACCAGCCAGCCTTATTACTACTATTCTCAGGTTACAGACGGTCTGGTGGCTCAGTTCAATATCCCGGATCATCTGCCCGAAGCCAAATACCTGATCCGCATCCAATTCAGAGATCAGCAAGGTGCCAGCTACAACTACTATCGCACGGTTATCTATGACAGCAGCAGTCCCACCCTGATAGCCGGGTCTCTGCAGAGTTTTGAACGCTACGATGCTCAGAACCTGAAACACTATGTCTCGGCAAAATTCAACGAACCGGTACGCAGTAGCCTGCTTATCACGGCCTCAGATGGTTCGCATCATTTTAGCTACGCAGCCGCACAGGATAGCATCCAGATCTGGGCTTTGCCAGCCTCCATTCCTCCCGGTATGATCGGGATTCAAATAGTGGCAAGCAACCAAAGCGGCCTGACTTACGATGGCCAATTGGTACAGAACTTCAAAAACATCCAATATCGTGCCATCAATACCTATGGTTATGACATGACCGATATCGGCCCCGGAAGAGTTCCGCTTACCGGGTCATTTGATTTTAATGGCAACAACTACCAGGAATACGTAGCCATGGATCTTCCCACGACCGGTTATGGTAGAGTGCGAGCCTATGAACCCAGAAGCGCAGGACACCTGCTGGTGCATGATTTTAACGACAACTTCCAGCCCCTGGCATTGGGCTCGACCGATAATGAAAGCATGGAGCTCCTTGGTCACAAGAGCGATAGAGTGTATCTGCGCAAGCAGAACGGCACTCAGATCTATCCCAGCACCATAGCCTGGCAGGATTCCTCAGTATCCGGCGGGACTCTGGGGAATTTCACATCTGGCAACACCGGGATTCTTCTAGTGAAAAACCTGACCAACGAGAACGTGATTCAGACTTACAAACGAGCTACGGACAGTACGTTTGTTGCCACCAATCAGCTCAGAAACACCACTCCCACATCTCTGCGCAACACCTTTGCCCCCACCATCGTTGTGGATAATCTGGATAGAGACGCTCTTCCGGACATCCTTTGTGCCGATACCGACGGAGATATCCTCGTCTACGAGGTGATCAACGCCAATTCCGAACAGCTTTGCTGGACGCATCGGATGCCGGTGGCAAATACCTATCAACTCAGCAGTGGGGACTACACAGGAGACGGCAACCGTGAGTTTATCGTGGGTGGAAACTACACCAGTATCCTCAATCCGGACATGAACTTCTGGTACTTTGAGTCCTTCCGCACCACCGGAAACAACCAGTATGAATCCATGGGCTCAATCATGTTTAACAACGTGCAGTCTCAGAACGCCATTCACAGTGCCGATCTGGATGAAGATGGCAAGGATGAAGTGATTCTGGCTCTTTCCCCCAATCTTTACATCATGAGATACACAGATGGATCCTGGCTGCCGGAGTTCTATGGAGAAAGCTTCCAAACCTTTAGGATCGGCACTTACACCGATAGCCAAAACAAGCTTCATTTCCTCACCAATTACAAAGTTTCAGCCGATAGCACCCGAGCTGCAGAATGGAGCAGAGGAACAAATTTTACAGGGCCACAGAGTCCGTATTTGAGCCTGGTGGAACCCAACGATGAACAAAGTGTACAGATCAGTTGGCTGGATAGCGGAGCACCTGCTTACAACGTTTACATCAAGTATCCTGATGGTTCCACCGAACTGGTGGCCAGTACCGACGCCAATAGCTATCTGATTCAGGGACTCACCGAGAGCCTGACCTATGGTTTCACCGTCACAGCCGTGGATGATAGCTACAGCCCCTCCGAGAGTATGCCCAGTCCCTGGAGAATGGCCACGCCCTACCGCAGACCCACTCTTATGGGGATCAACATGGTGGGCAACAACGAGATACGTATCCTCTTCGATCAGGCCATGGCAAACGATGCGGTCAATCCTTCCTATTACAGTGTGGACAATGGCATCGGCATGCCAAGCTCGGTGAATCAGATCTTCAATCAACACGGTATGCAATTGCGTTTCAGCACGAATTTTACCCTGGAATCCAGCCCCTACACTCTCAGCTTTCACAATGTGAAGGGGAAGACGGGCACAATTCCGGAGATAAGCGAAATCAGCTTTGCCTTCGTATTGGACACAGAAGCCCCCAGAGTGCTGAGTGCAGCCGCTTCAGCAGATAGAAAGAGCTTCACGGTACAGTTCAGCGAAGCTCTTGATCCAGAGGGCATATCAAACATGGAGAATTACACCTTCAGCGTTCCTGAAACCGATATTGGAAACAGGATTGTTTCCACCGAGCTCAATCCGAGCGGTCTGGTTTTTCAGCTCCAGAACCCTATGCGCTACTCCAACCAGTCCTACTACATTGAGATCACGGGCGTGAAAGATCTTGCCGGAAACCCTCTGGCACCGCAGTACTGCACCGCCAGGATAGCCTTGCAGGAGATACGCAATCTTTCCAGGGTCAAGCTCTATCCCAATCCTATCCGGGACGAGTTTCAGCAATGGCTCACCTTTGTGAACTTCCCGGAAGGACATCGGGGCAGGATCAGCATCTTCGACAGCGCCGGCTCTCTGGTCTATACCAGTTCCATCGGGCCTTTCAACGTAGATTCAAATAATATCACCTGGCGTTGGAACCTGATCAACAACAGTGGCTTAAAAGTCTCCAGCGGCATTTATTACTATGTGATTGAGATGAATGGAGACAGCCGCCGGGGCCAATTTGCCATCATCAAGTAGGAGTGAGTATGAAAGATACAGACTATCTGGACTTTTTGGATGAAGAAGAACTTGGCCTGGAAGACGAGCTCTGGACGGTCGAGCGTGATAACGAAGAAACAGCCTTTGTCGCTCACCTGATCCGCCAGGGCGAAACCGAGCGCGATACCCAATCCAGCCTGGATGAGATGGATAGGCTGCTGGATACAGCCGGGATTCAAAGCTTGGGGCATTACACCCAGAAACGTACCAATCCGGAGCGTAGTAGCTTCTTTGGCAAGGGATTCCTGGAGGATATTGCTCACAAAATGCTGCAAGCAGGGGCAGACCTTTTGGTGGTCAATGAGGAGCTCAATCCCATTCAAGCGCGAAATATTGACCGCAAATTTGGAATCAGGGTGATCGACCGCACTGAGGTGATTCTTTCCATCTTTCATGAGCATGCCAAAACCAAAGAAGCCAAGCTGCAAATCCGCTTGGCGGAGCTTGAATATCAGCTTCCCCGGCTCAGAAAGCTCTGGGGACATTTTGATAAAGAACGTGGTTCAGCCCGCAGCGCTGGAGGCAGTGCTTCCCGCGGTATGGGAGAAAAACAGATTGAGATCGATAAACGCCTGATCCGCACCCAGATCCGCTCCGTGAAAGAAGCCATATCACAGATCGTGCAGCATAAATATACTCAGCGCAAACAGCGTGATAATGCTGGCAAGATCTGCATCGTGGGCTATACCAATGCCGGGAAATCCACCCTCTTCAATGCTCTCACCAATGCCGGAGTGCTGGTGCAGGACAAGCTTTTTGCCACTCTGGACAGTACTTCCCGCCAGCTCAAGCTTTCCACCGGATCGCCCATAGTAATCTCAGATACCGTGGGCTTTATCTCCCGCCTGCCTCACCACTTGGTGGCATCTTTCAAAGCCACTCTGATGGAGGTCGAGAATGCCGATCTGCTGCTGCATGTGGTGGATTGCAACGACGACAGGCTGGATTATTATGTGGAGCAGGTGCAGGAAGTTTTGGCTCAGATCAAGGCAGATCAAATTCCTCAGATTTTGGTGCTGAACAAGGCTGATGAGCTGGATTCCATCCGCAAAGCCTTTCTCTCCCGCAGATTCCCCAATGCCATCTTTATCTCCGCTCTCACCGGAGAGAACCTCGATGAATTGCTCAGGCAAGCCGAGACTGCAGTGCATCACACCGAGCAGATCTCACTCCGCATTCCCTACGATAAAACAGCGCTGGTCGCCAGGCTGCACGAGACATCTAAGATTCTAAAAGAGGACTACAAGGATGATGCGGTGTGGCTGGAAGTGATAGTGGGTGAGAAGGATAAACATTTAATCACAGAATACATAGTATAAAAGGAGCCAAGATGCCAAAAATTATCAGCGCATCCGAAGCCGCCAAGCTGATCCAGCCCAATTGCCGTCTCCTGATCGGGGGATTCCTGGCCGTGGGCGCTCCGGAACAGCTTATCGACGCTATCGTAGCAGAAGCTACAAAAGACCTTCACATTGTTGTTATCGCCTCCGATTACGAGAATCGGGGCATTGGAAAACTGGTTGTCAATCATCAGGTGAAGAGCGCACAGGTTTCCCATCTGGGAACCAACAAGGCCATTCAAGCCCAGATGAACAGCGGAGAGATCGAGATCGAGCTGGTTCCGCAAGGCACTCTGATGGAACGCGTGAGAGCTTATGGCTTCGGTCTGGGCGGAGTCCTGACTCCCACAGGCTTGGGAACCGTGGTTCAGGAAAAGAAACAGATCATCACCCAGGATGGCAAAGACTACCTGCTGGAACCCGCCATCGGGGGCGACGTCGCCATCATCCGTGCCAAGAAAGCCGATAAGATGGGTAACCTGGTTTATGCCAAAACCAGCCGCAATTCCAATCCCATCATGGCAACTGCCGCTCCCATCACCATCGCCGAAGTCGATGAGATCGTGGAGATTGGCCAGATCGATCCGGAAGATGTGGTCACCCCCGGAATCTTTGTGACACATTTGGTTTTGCACAAGGAGGAGAACAATGGATAAGCGCATCGTAATCGGTAGCAGAATAGCCCGAGAACTTCGTGACGGTGACTATGTGAACCTCGGAATCGGCCTGCCCACAGAAGTGGCAAACCATATCCCGGAAGGCGTGCACGTGCTCTTTCAATCTGAAAACGGCATGCTGGGAGTCGGACCCTGCCCCGAAGAGGGTTGCCAGGATGCAGATCTGATCAATGCCGGTGGTGGCTTTGTAACCTGCCTGCCGGGAGCTGCCTATTTTGATAGTGCCACCAGTTTTGGCATTATCCGCGGCGGACACATCGATATCACCGTGCTGGGTGCCCTGCAGGTGGATCAATATGGCAATCTGGCCAATTGGATGATCCCCGGTAAACTGGTTCCCGGAATGGGCGGAGCCATGGATCTGGTGACCGGAGCCAAGAAAGTGATCGTTGCCACAGAGCACGTCGATAAATACGGCAATTCCAAGATCTTGAAAGAGTGTACCCTGCCCCTAACTGCCAAGGGCAAAGTGAGCCTCATCGTGACCGATATGGCGGTGATGGAGCATACTCCCGATGGCCTGGTGCTCAAAGAGATCGCCGAAGGGCTCACGGTCGAGGAAGTGGTAAAAGCCACGGATGCAGACCTGATCATTCCCGCCCAGGTAGGCCGTTTCTAAGCTCATTATCAACTAATGTATGCCCGGAGAGAGGGATTGCCCTCCTCCGGGTATTTTTCTGCTGCCGAAACAGAACGCAGATGACTGGATCAATAGGATTTTCTCCCACTAATGAACACAAATGAAAGACCACAAATGGACACGAATCTTTGCGTGGTGATGTTCCTGATTCGAGACGTCCTCGTCTCGATTGTCCGCTTGCGGGCAAGCTAGCCCAGTTGAATAGCGACAGCAGAGCTACGTATGAGCGCCCGCTCTAGCGCCATAAAATACGAAAGTTGAGCCGGTACGGCGACC
>JAZHDE010000083.1:0-6150 GCA_036584515.1 Candidatus Cloacimonadota bacterium
GGACTCCTTATCTCAGTTTGGAGTCATTATTAAAACATGCGTAGGTATGTCAAGCATTATTTTGATAATTTACACTAAATGTCCAAACTCCAGGCCAGGGGTGTAAACCCCTGGTATAAGAAGGTATAGAAAATGTTTATGGTTTAATCCACTACCACCAACCATGAAAACTGTGGTTTTCTTGTTTGGGGATAGTAGATATTTGTTTATGATGCATCAAGTTATCCTTTACTTCCCCTCTCTTCCGAAATGGAGCTTATAAACCCGGCAAGATACTGAGCTGATTCACTGGACCAAAGCTAAGGCGATGGATGGGGCAAGGGCCATGCACCGAGAGGGCTTTCAGATGTTCCACGCTGCCATAGCCCTTGTTCTTTTCAAAGCCATATTGAGGGTAGAGCTGGGCAAAATCCTGCATCATCCTATCTCTTGTAACCTTTGCCAGGATCGAAGCCGCAGCGATACAGGCATGCTTGCCATCACCTTTGATCACAGCTTCAGCTTGCATACCCTCAGGAACATAGGGGCCATCAACCAACACCAGATCCGGAAGCAGAGTCACCTTGTCAAGAGCCTGTTTCATGCCCAGCAAGCTGGCTCTCAGGACGTTCAGCTCATCCACTGCTACGTGATCCATCACCGCAATGCTGTAAGCCAAAGCATCCTCCAGAACCTCTCCTAAGAGAATCTCCCGCTGTTTGGCAGAGAGCTTCTTGGAATCATTCAGTTTTGTTAAGGGATGTTCGTAACTCAGGACTACCGCAGCCACTACAACAGGTCCTGCCAAAGCGCCACGTCCGGCTTCGTCCAGACCGGCAATAAACTTGTATCCCAAAGCCTTGTCATTGGCAACCAGGGTATTCAGTTCAAGCACCGGAACTTTCTTTGGAGAGCACGTAGAAGAGCCTGGGATATTTCTCGTCCAGAGCGCGATTCTTTTGATTGATCAGGTTATGAGTCCTTTCGCTGCAGTACAAAGCTTTCAGAGTGAAACGGCTGGATTCGATCAGCTCCACCAGTTCATAACTCCTATACACCTTCTGGACATGCCTCTCACGATCCAAACTGTATCCTGCCGGATGTTTGGCAAAGCTTAAGAGGTAGGATTTCTGCTTACGATTGAATTCATCGTATTCGGCTTGATGCAGGAGAAAACCATGATCGCCGGAACTGAGGTTGAAGGTATCCGCAAAGTTTTCCAAGCTGTTAAACAACGTCGAGATATCAAAAATGAACAATCCGCCGGGTGCTAGGGCCTGATAGACAGATTCAAAAAGTTGCTTTATCTCAGTGCGGGTTTGAAGATAGTTTATGGAATCAAAGAGGCAGATCACCAGATCGTAATCCTCTTTGGGTAAAGGCTCTGTCATCGATCTCCTGAAGAGCAGGGGCTTAACCGGCTTTTTGAAAGCTGCTTCCAGCATTTGGGGGGAACGGTCACAGGCATCCACTTGATAGCCTTGAACGGTTAATATACTGGCTATATTAGCAGTACCACAAGCGATCTCAAGTATTTTATTACATTTATTAATACTATATTTTGCTTGCCAGCGGATAACATTACTAGCCCAGCTTTCATAATCCACATGAGACATATAGCTATCGTACTGTGCGGCAAAGAAAGAATAGGCAGCGGAAATGGATTCTGTCCTGCGGAAAAAGCTGGACCGCAGAAGGCACAGACCATCGGAACCCCGTTCTCGATTCCGGATCAGATACTGCTCCAGAGCAAAGAGCTCGGTGCTGATTCTTTTGCTCAGTCCGGTTTTCTCAAATGCGCTCAAGTTCAGGTTCAGTGAAGCTTGTGGTTCAGCAGGATAAAAAATGGAGCAGAGTTGGGGATCCAGACCCAGGATCAGATCTGCCAAATCCTGGTTGTTAGAGATCACCAGCTCTTCTTCATCCTCATGATGCTTTAAGAGCTGATCCAGCCTCTGATCTTCCGGATTTTCCGTTTCAGAGCTCAGGCGCACCTGCTTCAGGGAACATAGTTTCATCCAGCCCTTTTCTGTGCAGTCACCAATGAGTAGATTCAGAAAGCTGCAGCTATAAAGAGTGCAGGAAGCTATCCCGGTGGGGGAGATGTAGTCTTCCCGATCGGCAAAGATCAAACCATCTAAGTCTTCTGATAGCAGAAACTCTTGTAAATTCCCGGCTTCAAGAGCGATTTCACGGTATCCTGAAAAGAGATCGTAGGCCTTATCAGTGGTCTCCTTAATAGGTTCCAGGCCGGGATTCAGGTGCAGATACTCAAAGCCTTCTGTAGCGGGGTGGAAACGAAAGAAATCCCTGATGGCCAGAGCTGAGCGTGCACTGGAAGAAACGAAAACTATCTTCATAGATTGGTGAAGTTCTGTTTTTTATCGCTTGCTCCGGGTTTGACCAGAGGAATCCTATCCTTGCAGAGATCACAGTCCTCTGCCTCCCAAGCGGGGATATCCAAAACCAGCAGAGCTTCAAATGGAACACCAAAATCCACCTTGCCACCGCTTCTATCTACCAGGGCAGAAACCACTACTGTTTCAATTCCCAGTTTTTTGAGGCACTCTATCACTTCAAATACACTGGAGCCCGTGGTGACAATATCTTCCACGATGGCAACTTTCTTGATCTTGGAAAGGTCAAAGCCGCTCCGGATGCTCATCTTATCGTCCTTACGCTGACTGAAGACGAAGTCTTTATCCAGATACTTGGCAGTCTCAAAAGCCAGAGCAATGCCACCATAGGCAGGGCCAACCACAGCATCTATCTGGTGATCCGACAGCCTGTTTGCCAAACGTTTACACAGCAGAGCTGCAGCTTTGGGAGACTGCAATACCCGGATCTTCTCGATGTATCTGGAGCTGTGTTTACCGGAAGTCAGCAGGAAGTGTCCCTCCAAAAGAGCGTTCATCTGTGAGAGAATATCCTCTGTAAAGGCTGCATCATCAGATTCTTCCAGCAGTCTGATTGCTTCTGTTTCATCAGTCGATGATACTTGCAGCTTGATGTAATACAGTTCTGCTGCCATACTGGGATATATTCCCATCATTCTTTCATTTTGCAGATAGGCTTCAATGCCGCTGTTTGCCAGAAAATTCTTTGCCAGTTCAGCCTCAAAGGCGTTATCATAAGAAGCGATGGTTACCAGGGTCTCTTCCATAATAGTCCAATCCTTATTAGTTCAATTTATACAACTGCTCAATTCTGTCTGGGGCTGGGTTTATTGTCAAGAACTCTCTGCTGCGGAGAGTGGCAGGTGCTGCGCTGCTGTCGCTCGCTGGGCAAGCTACCGAATAGCACGCAGATGACTGGATCGACGGGATAAACAGGATAGAATAGAACGCAGATGACTCGGATGATTATGATTTACATGTATTAATTCCCACAAATGGCCACAAATGAAAGATCACAAATGAGCACGAATGCCAATATATTGGAGGGATGAAAGCCCTGAAGGGGCGATTGCAAGCGATGGGTGGCAACCCATCGAACCGCCACAACGCAGGACCCAAGCCCTGAAGGGGCGCCATCGACCGAGACACACGAAGCAAAGGTCAGGACTCTATGGAAACATCAAGCTTAACATGGCTCTCTTTTAGGGCAGACACACAGGTCTGCCCCTACAGGACTGTGGCTTTAGTCCACCAGCTTCACTTTTACGATCTGTTCACTGGAGGGGTGACCCGTCCATATCGTCCAACAAGTTCATTTCGTCCAAATTGTCCATTCTTCCATAGAATCCTTCAAATCCTTAAATCCTAAAATCCTTGTTGAAAACCACAGAATTCTTTTATTGACAGAATTTAGCACCACTATATAAGGAAAAATAGTCTGATGGAGGTTATCCAAGTGATGAAAGAGAAATCTTCCAAATACCTTATCAGCAGTGTATTTCTGCTGATCTTTTTGTTGACAAGCGTGTCCTGTTCGGCTGATCCGGCCCTAAGGGGAAGGATCGTGAAAGTTTCCGACGGAGATACGATTGTGCTCTTGAAAGACAACCGGGAGCAGCGCATTCGGCTGAGCGGTATAGATTGTCCGGAACGCAGTCAGGCCTTTGGGGCGGTGGCTCGTACTTTTACCGGCGATCTGGTCTTTTCCAAGGATGTGAAAGTACTATCCGAAGGCAAAGATCAATATGACAGAGTTCTGGGCTGGGTTTATCTGGAGGATGGGCGTTGCTTGAACCACGAGCTACTAAGAGCCGGTCTGGCCTGGCACTATAAAGCTTACAATAGTGATCCTGACTTGGCTGACATGGAAGATGAAGCCAGGGCACAGAGACGGGGTTTGTGGATAGATCCCGAGCCTGTCCCTCCCTGGGAATTCAGGCGATTGAGAAGAAATCAACAAGAAGAATAGAGGAGTTACAAATGGCAAAGCTCAAAGACATGTTGGATATGGATATGAGAGGCAAGGTCGTTTTGGTAAGAATGGATCACAACGTCGTGAAAAAAGGCAAGATCAAAGATACCATGCGGATTGATGCCACCATTCCGACTCTGTTGCATATTTATAAGAAAGGCGGTTTACCGGTTCTGATGAGCCATGTGGGACGTCCATTTGATAAGAAGACTGGTGAATTCACCATCTCGGATGAGGATTCGACCCTGCCTATCCTGAAGTATCTGGAGCAGAAGCTTCAGCTCAGGGGTTTGGCTCCGGTCTATGAAGAAAGAGCGCCCATCGTGAACGTCTCTCCGATCGCAGCCGCCATTGACGAACTGAAGCTGGGTAATTGTGATTTTGTGTATCTGCCCAATACCAGATGGTTCCGGGGCGAGGAAGCCAAGGATGATAGCGCAAATGCCATGGCTGTTTCTCTGGCGGGACTGGCGGATATTTTCATCAATGATGCCTTTGGTTCCTGGCAGGCTCATTGTTCCACGGTGGGACTGGCTGGTCAATTACCCTCTGCCGCCGGGCTTCTGATGCAAAAAGAAGTGGGCTTCCTGAGCAAAGTATTTGCACCCGATCGTCCCTTGCTAGCAGTTGTGGCTGGCTCGAAGTTTGATACCAAGATCGGCCCCTTGTCGTCTTTGATCAAGCTGGCAGATCATCTGCTTCTCGGCGGTGTGATCTACAATGCCTATCTTTGTGTGAAGTATGATATCAGTATCAAAGGAGTGTCCGAAGAAGATCTGATTCAGGCCAGGAAGTTCATTCAAGAAGCCGGAGACTATGCTTCCAGAATAGTGGAGATTCCTGCCATAATCGAGTCTGATTCGATAGAAGACAATAATATGTGGAGAGTTCGGCATCTTGCAGATTTGAGGCCGGGAACTGCTTTGAACTATGTGCTGGATGCTGCTCCGGAGTCTTTTAAAGATCCTTCTTTGCTAGAGATATTTGCCGGTGCCAAGACGATCTTTGTCAATGCTGTGATGGGTTACATAGCTCTCTTTGGAGAGGGAACCAAGGCTATGTATCAGCTTATCGATCAGAACGTTGAAGCTCTCAAACTCTTCGGGGGCGGAGACACGATTCAGGATTTCAAAGAGCTGTTGCCGGGAGTCTTTGCCAAGGCTGCCAATAATCCTCACTATTATTTCTTCACCGGTGGTGGAGCTATCCTGGATGCAATTCAGCAGGGATCTGCTTATGGCATGAAACCAGTGCAGGCACTCTTGGGGGATTAGGAAAAAGCTTGCCAGAATCAAGGCATGCCAATCCTTGAATCCCATCCGTGAAATAATTGTAAGTAACACATAAAAGGAGTCTTGAAGTGGATACCGATAAAAGTATCGATCAAATTCTACTTGAGGAATTTCCTGCACCTACCTGGGAAGAGTGGCTCAAAGCCGCCGAAGATACCCTCAAAGGTGCGGATTTCTCTAAGGTCATGAAGACCAAGACCTACGAGGGCATTACGCTCAACCCCATCTATCGTAAAGAGGATATGGAGAAGCTCAGCTTTCTGCTTTCTGAGCCGGGAATTGCTCCCTACTTGCGGGGAAATGACCCCGCGAAAAGGTTGCGTGAATCCTGGCTGATCGCGCAAGCTCAGGAAGAGGAAGACCTGGGCAAGCTCAACGAAGTGATTCTGGACGAGCTTTCCAGAGGACTTTCTGCAGTGAACCTTTCTCTGAAAACCGCAGATCGGAAACAGGGGATTGATGACCACGACGAAGGCGAAGGACTCCAGGAGGTTGATCATGAAGTCCCGGA
>JAZHDE010000084.1:0-6137 GCA_036584515.1 Candidatus Cloacimonadota bacterium
CTTTTGTGGTGGAACTCCTCCCCTCTGGCGCAGAAGAAGCCAGCGTGATGGGCTCCAAAGCCACCGGAGAGCCGCCTTTCATCTACGGTCTGGCAGTGTTTTTCGCCCTGCAAAACGCCATCCGGACAGTCAATCCCGAGGTGAAGCTCAGCTTCCCCGCCACTCCCGAAGCCTGCCTGGCAGAGCTCCCGCCGCTCAGATGAAGCGAGGGACTGGAGAATAGAGCAACTTCAGAATTAAGTTCTAAGTTCCAAGTCCTCCCTTTTTTACGATTATTCTTGACACATCCCGGATGTCTGAAAAGCTGAAGTATTGTCTAATTTACGTCTGAACAAACCACTTAGCGCAGAAGGAGTATCAATGTCCACTCATGCGGACAGGATCAAACAGATAGAAGAGAAGATCGCAGCCAAGCTGCTTTCTTTGGGACGCAAACCCAAAGATTGCTTGCTCTTAGCTGTCACCAAGACGCACTCTGCCCCGGAGATCTTGCCGGCTATAAGAGCCGGGATTACTGCCATTGGGGAGAATAAAGTGCAGGAAGCAGCCCTCAAACTGCCCGAGCTCCGGGCTTTGTGCGCTTCTGAGGCTCTGGAGTTTGATTTCCACTACATCGGTCATCTGCAGCGCAATAAGGTGAAACAACTGCTCAAACTGCAGCCGGTCTTGATTCATTCTGTGGATTCGGTGGCTCTGGCAGAGGATATCTCCCGTCTGAATAGCTCCCTCTATCCCGACCGGGTGCAGGAGATTCTCTTGCAGGCAAACTGCTCCGGAGAGGCCTCCAAGGGTGGTTTTGAACCTGAGGGCTTGCTTCAGGCCGCAAGACAGATAGCAAACTATAGTAATATAAAGATATGCGGGCTGATGACCATAGGGCTGTTATCGGAGGATGCAGAGGCGGTTCGAGCGGGTTTTGGCAAACTTAAGGAGCTTTTTGCAATGTTGAAAAAGGAAATCCCGGAGCTGGAACTGACTTGGCTCTCCATGGGGATGACGGATGACTATCCCATCGCTCTGGAAGAAGGCTCAAACCTGGTGAGGATCGGCAGTGCGATCTTCGGTGCCAGAGACTATGGAAGGGCACAATGATCTTTATCGTGATGGCATTGATAGCCGTTCTGGCCTACGTGATCGGTGGTTTCTCCACTGCCCGGATCATCACTAAAAGCGTTCGTTCCCTGAATATCTACCGGATCGGCACCGGGCTGGCCGATACCGAAAACATCTTTTTAAACGTTTCCAAACCCTTGGGAGTGCTGGTGGGCGCTATCGATGCAGCCAAAAGCTATCTCTTTCTCTCGCTGGTAAATCTGACTCTCACTTTTTTGAACGGACTGAAGTCCGGTGGGAAGCTCGATCTGCTCTTTGATCCGACCGTGATGATGTTTTACGCCATCTTCATGCTGATCGGGCACTGTTTACCTCTGATCAGCAAGTTCCGCGGGGGCCGAGGCATCTTTACCTATCTGGGAGTGGCAGCATACTTTAGCCTGATGCCCACGCTCTTTACCGCCCTGATTGCCGGAATACTGGTAGTGGCTTGGAAGCAGATCCGCTTTGCCCAATATCTGATCGTGATCTTCCCTGTGCTGCTCACTTCCCTGCTCACGCCCTTTTTGCCCTTCCTGAATCAAGAACTCCCCCGCTATTACACACCTCTGGGTATGGGTATGATGCTGATAATGGGGATACTTAACTTTTTGGTCTCCAAGAAACTCGGTGAAATTTAAGAGGAATGATGGTTGAAATCCGCAAGGTCTCAAATCGCAAGGAACTAAAAGCCTTTATCCTGCTGCCTTTCAAGCTTTACAAGCATGATCCCAATTGGATCGCTCCCCTGATCGGGGATCAGATCAAGTTCTTTGATCCCGCCAAGAACCCCTTCTTCCTGCATTCGGAAGCAGAACTCTTTGTGGCATACAAAGATAATAAGCTCGTGGGACGCATCTCAGCGCAGACCAATACCCGGCATAACCTCGAGCATAAGGACGAGATGGGCTTCTTTGGCTTCTTTGAGTGTATCAACGATCAGGAAGTTGCCAACGCCCTTTTTGAAACCGCCTACCGCTGGAACAAAGCCAGGAAGCGCGAAGGCATGCGGGGTCCGTTTAACCTCACGATCAACGATGAATGCGGGCTGCTGGTGAAGGGTTTCGAGACTCCTCCCTTTGTTATGATGACGCATGCACATCCTTACTATCAAAAGCTTTACGAAGGCTTCGGACTCACCAAGGCCATGGATATGTATGCCTATTTCAGTGAGAAGCGTGAGATCCCGGAACGGGTGGCCAAGCTCCATGATGCGCTGCTGAAGCGTTCCAAAGCCACCATCCACTCTCTCAGCAAGGACAAGGTGCAGATGCGCAAGGATATAGAGACCGTGTTCCGGCTCTATTCCGAGGCCTGGCAATATAATTGGGGAGCTGTGCCCATGACGGATGCGGAGTTTCAACATCTGGTGGACGAAATGCTGCCTTTGGTCGATCCCGACATGGTGCTCTTTGCCGAGATCGATGGCAAGCCGGTGGGCTTCAGTCTGGCTCTGCCAAATTACAACGAAGTGCTCAAGGTCATGCACGGCAGGGTCAATCCCCTCACTCTGCTCAAAGCCGCCATCGCCAAGAAGCGGATCAGCTCTGCCCGGGTGATCGTGATGGGCGTGCTGGATGAATATAAAAACCGCGGAATAGACACGATTTTCCATTACTACTCCTACAAAAACGGGATTCCCAAGGGAATATATTACGGGGAGTTTTCCTGGGTGCTGGAGTGCAATACCATGATGGTGCGCGTGGCAGAGATGCTGGGCGCTGATCCCTACAAAACCTATAGAATCTATGAAACCAAGATCGACTAGTCGGGTCACCCTCAGTTCTCTGGACCTCATCAGCCTCATTTATTGCGGCTGGATTCTCTTCTATCTGGGCCTTGGGATGCTGGTGGGACGCGCCGTCGAGCCTTTCAAGCATACCCTGTATTTCTCTGTGATAGCAGGCTTTATCCTGCTGCTCGCCTATGGACAGGCGCAGCTCGATCCCTCTGCCAAGAGTAAGCTCTACCGCTTGCTCAGCTTTGTGCGGGGCATCTATCCGGTGGCTTTCTTTGGCTTCTTTTTCACTTCACTTTACAGTGTAAATCGCATTCTCTTCCCCCAGTGGATTGACCCCTTTTTCTATGAGATTGACCGCAGTATCTTTGGCTATCTGCCTTCCATGGAGTGGGGGATAAGATATGATTCCTGGTGGATTTCGGAGCTCTTTCACTTTGCCTATTTCTGTTACTATCCGATGATTGGAGGCTTGCCGCTATATTTCTATTTCAAGAACAAAAAGGCCTTTGGGGAGATCATCTTCACCCTCAGTTTTGTGTTTTACCTCTGCTATTTCCTCTTCTCGCTCTTACCGGTGATCGGGGGGAGATATTTCCCGGAGGCAATGGAACTCACCAAGCTCTACCGGGGTGGACCCTTCACCCATATTATGGCCTTTATCTATAACGTTAGTAAGCACTTGGGTGGAGCCTTCCCTTCTTCCCACGTGGCAATCGCAACGGTGCTCACCGTCTCAGCTCTGCGGCATCTGCGTAAGCTGGGATATGTCTTTGTGGTGATCAGTTTCTTCCTGTCTCTGGCCACAGTCTATTGCCATTATCACTGGTTTATAGACATGGTGGCGGGGCTAGTCACCGGAGTGGGCGGCTACTATCTGGCTCTGTGGGTACACTCCTCAATGGAGAAAAAAGGCATCCCCGGGGCTGCCTTGTAAAGGAGACTAATGAAAAGCTATATACTTTGTCTGGTGTTAGTTCTGAGCCTGGGAGCGATCTTTGCCCAGACTGTTCTGCCCATCACGGAATACGATTACAACCTGCCGGAGCATAACGTCTCTCCCATCGCCATGGGTATGGGCGGGATGAATATCACAGGCTCGGTGGATGCCTTTGGCACTTACCACAATCCTGCGGTATTGGTGGGTAACGAACACACCAGCCTCAGCACTTCCTTCCGGCTGGCAAATGACGACGATATGTCCATCTGGCAAGCGATGCAGATCTCCAATGCTCTGCGTGACAAGCAATTTCAATACTTCGTTCTGAGTTCCAAGCAATTTGGCTTTGCCTATCATCCGGCTGCCAATGTGCACATCAATCGCTGGAACGCTGCGGGTGACAGCCTGCTCTATTACGACTACAAGATGGACAAAGTACAGCTTTCCCTGGCCGCTTCGGATAGCCGTTATCCGGCTCTGAAAGCGGGACTGAGCCTGAAGTATTACAGCGGAAGGCTGGTCTACCTGAAAGAGCATAAAGTGGGTCTCAGCCTGATCCGGGATTCCTTTATCGACGACAAAGTCAAGGGCTTTGGAGCTGATCTGGGCTTCACCTACGATCAGGGGGATTTCACCTTTGGCGGAGTGGTTTACGATATCTTTTCCCGGCTCTATTGGGAGAACTATCCTTCCAAGCCGGTGCAGCGCAGAATGGCACTCGGTGCAGAGTATCACAGCGGCAACACCACCCTGCTGGGTGGCATTCAGTACAAGGTCGCCAAAGATCCCGGCACCAGCTACCACTTCGGTCTGGAGCACAATTGGACTTGGGGCGGAAGTAGCCTGATGGGTGCAGAAAATTCCTCCCAGGGCTTGGGGCTGCGCCTCGGAATGTTCTCGCATGATTTTTATGGAACCAAAAATATAAACTATACGTTTGGAACAGGTTACAACTACAATATCTTCCGGTTTGACGTCTCCATGACCAATCGTGGCATGGTGCTGAAAGACAGCCAATATCTCTTTTCCATGGGAGTGGATTTCCAGTGAAGCCCTACCTGAGGGTGTGAGTAAATGTTTCAGCTATCCTTCCTGAATACCGGGCTCCTGATCTTTGCGGCAGCCACAATTCTGCCTCTTCTGATCTGGCTATTGGCCAAACGCAAGCCCAAGCGGGTGATCTTTTCCTCTCTGCGCTTTATCAAGCTCAGTCAAGAGCAGGAGAAGAAGCGCGCCAAGCTGAAGAACCTCCTGCTGCTCATCATTCGGATGCTGATCATTCTGCTGGTGGTGCTCTCGGTGGCGAGGCCCATGCTGCGTTCCGGCCTGCTCAAGCCCTCTGGAAAACATCCTCCCACAGCCCTGGCAATCATCCTGGACACTTCCTACAGCATGGACCGGATCTCCGGCACCAAAAGCCTTTTGGAACACGCCAAAGAACGCTTGCTGGAGCTGAACAAGCTTACAAAGAGTGACGACCGTCTCATCCTGATCACCTCCGATGAGCACTGGAACAGCCTTCATGCTCAGATCCTGCCGGGCAAGATCCCCCCAGAGCTTTTGCAGAGCATAAAGATCACTCACCTGCCGTCCGGCCTGGAAGAGCTCCACAAGCTGGCAGAACGCAAGCTGGCGGAGACTCAGCTCCCCAACCGGGAGATTCACCTGCTTACCGACCTGCAGGCTCAGGATTACCCCAAAAAGACCGCCTATCCCGTTCTGATGATCCCCCTGCCCAGGGTGGAGGAGCCTGCCAATCTGAGCGTTCAGGAAGCCAAGCCTCTGGCACAATTGGTGGAGCGTAAGCGCAGCCAGACAATAGAATTTAAACTCACGAACTACGGCAGCAGTGCGCGTGAAGACGTGCTGGTCAAAGCTGTGGTAAACGGCATCAAGCTGGGAGAGAAATTCGTGAGCCTTCCTGCCCGGGAGTCCGTAACCGAAACCATCCTGATCGAGCTGCAGACCGATGGCTGGCAGAGCGGCTATATCGAGGTGCTGGACGACCGTCTGGAAGCCGATAACCGCAGCTATTTTGCCTTCCCCTTCTACCTCAATCCCCGGGTGGCAATCATCAGTGAAACAGGCAGCGTTCCTGCCGCCCTGGCCTCCATCCTCAGCGTCTACACCGGCAGCGATGGCGTGAGCAATACCATCCATCCTGCAAACCTGAACAACGCCGTTCTAAAGGACTATAACCTCATCCTGCTCTCCGGAATCCTTAGCTTCAATCCCCGGTTGCGGGATTTGCTCACTCAGAGTACAAACGAGGGCAAGGGCATTATCTACACCATCGGCTCCAGCCTCAATCACATCCACATCGCCGTGGGCGACGGCCCGGGCTCGTCCCTGCTCCTGGCCAGCGAC
>JAZHDE010000085.1:0-6124 GCA_036584515.1 Candidatus Cloacimonadota bacterium
GTCTGAGCATCCAGGCTTGTGGTAGGATACCACCATTGCTGGATGATGGATTCGGTTGAGCCCACCAGTGTGTAAACCCTTAAATAGTATGAGGATGAGATGTGATTGGTCTTGAGCTTGAAGGATAGAGTAAGTTGGCTTAGATCGCTGGTGTCCAGGCTGGGTGAGCTCAGGGTAAAATTCCCCGTGGCGGTAGGCAGGCCGGAGAATCTCATCTCCGGAGCAGTACCTCCGGCATAGTTTGAGTTCTGCACTCCCCAGGCAGCACTTGAGCTGGACCATGCTGCCGGAAGTGTCCCAGTAGCAAGATCGGTGAAATCCTCCGCCCAAGTGAAACTGGTCTCTGTTCCAGCATCCCAGATCCGGATATCATCCAGGGCAATACCCTCGCTCGTTCCGGATGAATCGGAGGCAAATCGAACCCGCAGAAAGACCGAAGGCTGATGTGCCAATCCAGCTAGAAGAGTGCTGAACTGCTTCCAGATACCGTCCGTATAAATACCATCACCACTCCATTTGGGAGAGGGAATTGCTCCGTAGGTCTGTTGGTTGTTATAAAAACCATAATCGCCCGTTACATATTGCCAGGTGCTACCGCCATCGACAGAGGATTCCAGAATAGCACCGTCATAGGCGTGTTGACACCAGATGTTGAGCCAGGCGGAGAAACTGGGCTGGCTCAGACTGCTGAAATCCAGCTCCGGAGTCTTGAGCCAGATATTGCTGGAATTTGAGTAGTTGGTGCTCAGGTTTGTCACCCAGGCCTTATTGCCGGCGTGGGTTGAGTTCAGCTTGGTTTTGGTGGGAATTCCCATTTGCCACTGGTCTGTTCCGCTGATCACTCCTGTGGTCCAGCCAGGGGCTCCGGTCTCAAATCCATCCAAGAAGGGGAAAGTGGAGATCAGGATGGGACCGCCTTCGGTGCGGAAGCTCCAGATCGGGCAATTGAGTGCGCCCGCTCGACTGTCTCCGCTCACACGAGCGGCTTCGGTGGTGGGGGTCACCTGCCAATAGTAGTTTGTCCCTTCCTCCAAATCGATAAAAGGAGGCAGCAGATGCATTCCCGGTCCTCCCGCTTTGTAGGCTTCCTGATATACACTCAGGTTGGGTTCCGTACCAATCCGAACAATGTATCCGATGGGATCCGCGAAAGTGATGTCCGAAGTGTAAGTCCAGCGCAGTAAGGTGGAAGTCAATACTTCTGTAGCTCCGTTTGCGGGTAAAGGTGAATGAGCCACAGTGGGGTTGGGACTGGCTACGATCCAGCTAACTCTGTTATAAGTGTCATTTTCAAAGCTTGCTCCGGAGAAATCTCCCACGGCATTGACAAAAATGATGCTTCCCGTCGCGGAGGGATGACTTACGTTGTAAGAGCTACCCCAGGTATTGGCAGGGAAGCTTGACTGAGGGATGACGATGTCCTCCGAGCTGTTCTTGGTGAGCAGGATACCGCCAGAGATGCCATTTTGGAAGGTGCAGCCATAGAAAGCATTACTGGGATCAACTATGCTGCCTGCTGCCAGATCAATCCCACCCAGCGCCATTCTTTCAAAGGTGCAATAGCGAGCGCTGATTTTGGCTCCAGCGCTTGTATTGAAGCTGTAATAGCCACTGTCAGCACTTAATCTGGCTGGATTGGTTTGGCTCCCAACAGCATAGAATTCACCACTGGTACCGATAGAGATAGAGCTGCTGTTGTTGATCTTCAAAATAGAGCCGGCACCGAGGCCAAATCTGGCATAAGGGATGCTTAAGCCGGCTTTGACAATCACTGTGGCATCGGGTGAAACCATGATCGAAGTCTCGCTTTCTTTCATGATCTGCACGATGTTGAAGGTTTCAGTGGAGATTGTCCCGCTGTAGGCTTCGTTGATATAATCGAAAACCACAGTTCCAGAGCCTTCCCCAAATGCAGCCACACCCACGTTGTTGATCCAGCTTCGTCCCACTTTCAGATGGTCATTTATTCCGGAAGCGGTGAGCCGGCCCCCGTCGATGATCAGGTCTCGACCAATACTGACGGGATAGCCCATCAGGGCAGGATTGCCTCCCTGCACAACAAAATCATCCTCCACATAAAGGCTGGAGTTGATATAGATCTGATAGGTGATGGCGGGCTTGTTGAAAACTAGATTTCTGATGTAGTTGCCTGCGCCGAGGTTCATCGAGGAAACCCTGGATCCGATGAATTCCACTGTCCCATTGCCCCAGAAAGTATCTTCATTCAGAGCTTGGAGGTCACTGGCGATTCTAATGGTTCCGCCATCCAGATTGATGGTTCTGCTGATACCGACGAGTAGGCCATTGTTACTGATCTCCAGCACTCCGCCTGTGCTGATATTCACTGTACCCGCGAAGCCAAACATATGTCCTGTATAGGCTTTGTCCAGGATCATGCTGCCCAATTCGCTAATCTGTAGTGTGCCTCCCACAGGGAGAACAAAGTTATTGTGACAAATTAGATTACCTTCTTCCACAAGAACAGATCCCGAAGCTGATACATCTCCGTTTAGACTGAGGTTGCTACTATTCACCAGTTCCAAGCTTGTATTGGCAGCAGTGGTTGTCGTGCCCGTCACCCCAAGCTCAGTTGCCGAGACGATCAGAACATTGCCACTCTCCAGAGTCAATGTACCTGCCACACCCAAGGCTTGGGGTCCGTTGAAGTGGGTAAGCATATTGCTGCCTATCTTGGCCAGGCTCAGGCTGCCCAGGCTATTTCCCGAAACCTGATTTTCGATTGTGGAGTTCGGGCTATCCACCATACGGGTGATGTTCCCCGCGCCAAACTGGAAGCTGGAGCCTTCGTTGATCTGCAGTATATCCGAAAGCTCAATGATTCCGGCGGTTACATTGGCGGTCGATCCCGAGTTCCAGCGCATTGCTCCATAGATCTTCAGAAAGTCTTCCGCATTGGTCATATCCAGGTTTGCGAAGATTTCCATATCGCTTTCTCCAGTCAATCTGTGGCCGTTTAGCTTCAGGGTTCCAGCTATGAGCAGGATTTCTTCAAAAGTATAGATATCGCTGAGCATGGTTACCGTGTTTGAGCGGGTTGGCATTTGTTCCTCACGAGCTGTTTCAGGGAGTTCAGCCTCTTCACTTCTACCGCTTTTATTGATCTTGATTTGAAAGAGATAACTGAGACTGTTGCAATAAAGCTCGGCATCATTTGATCCGGACATTTCCACCAAGCCTCCGGAGGGCTGAAAGTCCTCACGATAACAGTAGAAGTTACCCTCTGTGCGGATCGTTCCACCTGTGATATCTGAAACAAAGGCATAACCAGAAGGGAGTAGGCGGATTCCCACATCTTTAAACTCGAGCAATCCTCCACTCATGATGATTGAGGCCGGAGCGGAAAG
This sequence comes from Candidatus Cloacimonadota bacterium, assembly GCA_036584515.1. Lineage (GTDB taxonomy): Bacteria > Cloacimonadota > Cloacimonadia > Cloacimonadales > Cloacimonadaceae > PHBP01. Next base: position 3,366 of record JAZHDE010000085.1, read on the forward strand.
GGGCCAATAGCTATCGCCACTGCCACCCCAAACCCGGACAGTTCCATCATTTATGGTCAGAGAGCAGTTCAGATTCACAGATTGCCCGGCATCCTGAGTGATGTTTATGTTGCCGCCATTGACGATGTAACTGCCATACAGACCGTTATCTGCCAGATCCTGGAAAGTAATATTCCCGCCATTTAGCTCGATTGTGCCGCTATCCCACTTATAGCTGCTGGCGGTTAGAAATATACTATTTCCAATGCTTAGCTTTCCGGAGCTTTTGTCTAGCTGGAGGATGTTGAAAGTGGTGCTGTTGACAAGCTGTTCCGCAGAGCCTGTGAAGACAACTGTAGAAGTGCCTCTGATGAAGTTGCAAGAGCTTGATTTTGTCCAGTTTCCTTCCAGAGAAAGTGTGTAGCTTCCCGGATTGAAGGATCCGGTAGCAAGATTGATGTACCCCAAAAGGTTTAGATTTGCTCCCAGAGCAACTACTCCTGAGCCTGAAATATAGAGATTGTTAAGATGATCTCCCGGATGAGAGAAACTGATGGTTCTGGTGGGGTTGGATCCCTGGAACCGGAGAGTTCCCTCTCCCCACCCAATCCCAACACTATTGGTATTGAGGCTTGTAAAGCTACCTTCAAGGTAGATGGTTCCAGTGTAGAAGTTGTTGAAAACACTGTTTTGAGCATTGGTGAGGTCCCCGGTGATGATAAAGCTGGCAGTTGAAGAAGCAGAAATCGCTAAAGCCGCAGAAGCTGTTTTGCTGATCAGAACATTGTGCAGACTGTTTGAGGAGCCATGATTGAGGATGATCCCGGAATTATCACCGTAGAATATCACAGTGCCTCGGACCATATCGATATTCGTGCTACTCTCAAAGGTCATCGATCTGCCGCAGTACAGCTCTGCTTCATCCACAGACATCGTGAGTGAAGCACTGTCTTCCCAGGTGATGGAGCCCTTGACCCTCAGATCGCCATCTCCACTGCCGATGATGATATCACCAGCAAAATTGGCTATTCCGTCCACGGTCAGACCGGCAGTTCCCAGCTCAACGACCGCACCATTGTTTACTAGCAAATTGCCCTTGAGCCACAAAGGATGGGCAAAGCTGACAGTACCGTTATTGGCAGCTTCCAGATTGTTCAGATACCCTGCACTATGGGGAATTGTGAGGCTCTGATTTGTCCCGGTCAGCCTCAGCGTTCCATTTACCCAGGATATCCCGGCAGAACCTGTGTTTTCACTAATCAGATTCCCTTTCAGATTCACAATGCCGCTATACATATTGCGGATACTGCGGTTTTGATTACACTTTAGATTGCCGTTGATCTGGAAGGGTTGAGTCGAGAGAGCTGAGATTACCAGCGAGTAAATGGTCTGTTTGTCCGAGATCACATTGGCAAGCTGGGTATTGAGGCTCTTGTTCATTATATATCCATCGTAATCCACTGTGGGATTGTGCGCTCCAGAGAAGAAGATGATTGAGCCCAGGGTGGTCTGGATGTTGGAGCCTTCAGCAAAGGTCATGCCACGTTTACAGTAGATCTTTGCTTCGTCATTGAAAACCGTCAGTTCCGCATAAGTCCCCCAGATGACATCCCGGGCTGCAAAGATAGTGGATGATTCTGTGGCCATGATTATCGTTCCATAGCTCTCTATGTCTTCATAAATCATGAGGGTAGCATAGCCAATGCCAAGCTCTGAGCCCGGAACCAGGTAGAGATTCTTGCAATAGGCAGGTGCTCCACTGATAGAAGGGAAAAAGCTTACATTAGCGGGAATCACCACATCGTGAGATGGATCAGGAACTATGTTGTCTGCCCAGTTTCCAGGATTGTGCCAATCCGTTCCCAGAGCTCCCGTCCAAAGATTCCCCTCAGGATCAGCATCACGGAAGGAGAATGATATGGTTCTATTTTGCTGGTTCCCGGAGATGTTGCTGATGGGTTGGTTTGTGTCTTCTCCGGCCCAGGATTTAGAGCTGGGCACCGTATAATCCGAAAACACAGTCTTGCCGGTGCCATTCCAGGCACAGGAGGCAGTGTTGATTACTCCATAGGAAGATACCGTACTATTGGGTTCGGTCGAAGCATTCTGGCTCACAATATACATCTTCTGGGGATGGGTTTGGTTTAGGTTGTTTGCGCTTTGCCCTTGCTGATATTCACTATGCACATGGTAGATTAGCATGCCTTCCCCTGGGAGATGGGTATCAAACCCAATCTGCTGGCGGTTTTCCAGCACGAAATACTCATTTGCTGTAGTAGTATCATACTTATAAAAACTATCTGAGTACTGGACCGAGTTTGTGAGGGTCGTAACAGCAGGTACACTCAGCAGGTTGAAATCCGCCCAGTTGTAGACATGAACTTTGGCAAAGCCATTGATGTGTGCGGGACTTACTCCGCTATTGTAATTCCAGTTACCGCTTGCCATCAGACACCAGTCTCCCAAACCATCAAAATCTCCGCCACCTTCATCACCATTGGTATCGTAATAGTCCGGAGCTCCCAGAACGTGACCAAATTCATGGCAGATAGTCCCTATACGTTCGATTCCGGTTCCATAATTAGAGCGAAGCTCAGAGGAACAGGCATAACGGTGAATTATCACACCATCCCGGGTTATTGGTTCTGCCAAAAAACCTGCGTGAGCCCAGATCGAGCCGTCTGGTCCTCCCGCGTGCCAGCCATAACCGGCATAAATCATATAGATGCCATCCATATAGCCATCATCACCATTGTCATACAAAGAGAAATCCACGCTCG
>JAZHDE010000086.1:0-6062 GCA_036584515.1 Candidatus Cloacimonadota bacterium
TGTCAGGATTACCCAAAAGCTGCTGGAGGGGGATTTGCAACTGCTTTCCTCGGTCTGGGATTATGAGAACAAGGAGTTCCTTGCCGGTAGTTATGCCCAGGGAGCCAGAGTAGTGACCTACAGATCCCTTCTGCATTACAACCAGTATCCTCTGGCACCCGTGCTGGCAGACTTTCTGGATCTGGGAAGAAAGGTGATGGGCTGCGAAGTGGAGATGGAATTTGCTTTCGATGTGGACGCGCGAGGGAGAGCCTGCTTTCACCTCCTGCAGATCAGGCCTATCACTGTGAGCCAAAAGCTTTACTCCGGCTCCTTGGAAAGTTATGCCGGAAAGCGTAACGAACTGGTGGCTTTCTCTTCCTATGCCCTTGGCAGTGAGATTTCTGAGGAATTGCAGACCTTCGTGTACATAAATCCCGATAAGTTCAGTATAGTGAAGACGGAAGAGATAGCCGTTGAACTGGACGAGATCAACCGCCGGATGAAAGCTCTGGATAAGCATTATGTGCTGATAGGTCCTGGACGCTGGGGTTCCAGCGATCGCTTCCTGGGTGTTCCGGTAGCGTGGAATCAGATCTCCCGCGCCAAGCTCATTGTGGAGATAGTGCTGCCCAATATGTCCATAGAAGCATCTCACGGCTCCCATTTCTTCCACAATCTGTTCTCTATGAATGTTGGCTACTTAACGCTTTGGGACAAGGTGGAACAGGATCATCTGGATTGGAGTTATCTGGAAAGTCTGGAAACCATATCAACCGGAAACTACGTGACTGTGAAAAAAAGTCCCAGTTCTCTGAAGATTTTGTTTGACGGAAAGAACGCAGTCATTTTAAAGTAAAAATCGTGTGTGAAGCCTAAGAAATGTGTGTAAAGAATAAAAACCGTGTATGCGAATAAAAAACACAGGAGGTATGTGTTAAATGACAATGCACGAATTTCTACATCAGGTATCAGCCAAAAACGCTGATCAACCTGAGTTCATCCAAGCCGTCTCTGAGGTTGTAGAAACCATCTGGGACGTGTATGACTCGAACCCCCAATATCGCAAGGCCAAGATATTGGATCGAATTGTTGAGCCTGACCGGATCATCATCTTCAGAGTTCCTTGGACCACAGATGCCGGAGAAGTAATGGTCAATCGGGGCTACCGGGTGGAATTCAATGCTGCCATCGGGCCCTACAAGGGAGGCTTGCGTTTCCATCCCAGCGTGAACCTGGGAATCCTGAAGTTCCTTGGCTTTGAGCAGATCTTCAAAAACAGCCTCACAACTCTGCCTATGGGCGGAGGTAAAGGCGGTAGTGACTTCAATCCCAGAGGTCGTTCGGACGATGAAGTCATGCGTTTCTGCCACTCCTTCATGCTTGAACTCTTCCGCCACATCGGCCCGGATACAGACGTTCCAGCCGGTGACATCGGCGTCGGAAAGAGAGAGATCGGCTTCCTATACGGAATGTATAAGAAGATCAAAAACGAAGCCACAGGGGTCCTGACAGGGAAGGGACTGGAGTGGGGCGGAAGCTTAATCCGTCCAGAAGCAACCGGATTCGGAACGGTTTACTTCGCTGAAGAAATGCTCAAGACCAAAGGCCAGAGCTTCGACGGCAAGACAGTCCTGGTTTCCGGCTCCGGAAACGTATCCCAATACGCCATTCAGAAGGTCAACGATCTGGGCGGTAAAGTAGTAACAGCTTCTGATTCAGACGGCTTTATCCATGATCCAGATGGAATCAAGGGAGAGAAATGGGAATATCTCATGGAACTCAAGAACATCAAACGGGGAAGGATCAGTGAGTATGCCGAAGAGTTTGGTGTGAAATACTATCCCGGAGCACGTCCCTGGGGGATTCCCGGTGATGTTGCCCTGCCTTGTGCCACCCAAAACGAGATCAATGGCGAAGAAGCTCGCACACTGATCAAAAACGGCTGTATCTGCGTTTCCGAGGGAGCAAATATGCCCACCACTCCTGAAGGTGCAGAATTGATCCTGGATGCCAAGATTCTCTACGGCCCCGGTAAAGCTGCCAATGCCGGTGGGGTTGCCACCTCCGGATTGGAAATGACCCAGAATTCCATGAGAATCTCCTGGTCCAGAGAAGAAGTGGACACCAAATTGCATAGCATCATGAGAGCTATCCATGAATCCTGCGTGCAATATGGCAAAAAAGACAACTACGTGAATTACGTCCGGGGTGCCAACGTGGCAGGCTTCATTAAAGTAGCCAATGCCATGATGGATCAAGGACTTGTTTAGTATAGAATAGTAAAAGAACTGCGATGTCCGGAGGCTTCAAATCTCCGGACATCATATTAAAGAGGACAAATTGAGCAAGACAGAATCAGACCGGATAGGCGATCCTGCCATTCTGGCCGCCCTAAATGAAAGAATCAAAGAATTAGATTGTCTCTACCAGATCGGTGATATCTCGCATCAACCGGATCTGGAACATCGCGAAGTGCTGAGCAGAATTATCAGCATCATCCCCCCTGCCATGCAATTCCCGGAGCTGGCAACAGCCCGCCTAATGATAGACGGAGCCTCCATCAGCTCTCACCCCTTAGTTCAAGGCCCCGTCCAGATCAGCGCTGAGATTGAGGTCAATTTCCACAAGTGCGGCCTCCTGGAGGTCTTCTACCAAGCTCAGCCGGACGGCACAGCACCAGCCTTCTTGCCGGAAGAAGAGAGGCTCCTGACATCCATTGCCCGTCAGATATCCCTGGTGATCGAGCGTAAGAGCATAGAAGAGAATAACAGCAAGTTGCAGGACCAATTACGGCATGCAGACAGGCTTGCCACCATCGGTCAGCTGGCAGCAGGCATAGCACATGAGATTAACGAACCCCTCACCAATATCCTCGGCTTTGCCCAACTCATAGACGAGAATGAGGATATTCCCGATATAGTGCATCAAGATGCCAAACACATCGTAAATGCTACTCTGCACGCCCGTGAAGTGATCAGGAAGCTTATGCTCTTTTCCCGCCAGATTCCACCCAATAAAACCGAGGTGGATTTGAACAAACTGATTGTCGATGGTCTTTACTTTTTGGAAAGCCGTTGCGAGCGGCAGGAGATCCGGATAGTTAAAGAGCTCGATAAAGCCAATCCCACAATCGTGGCAGATCCCAGCCAGATACATCAGGTGATGGTGAATCTGGTGGTCAATTCCATGCAAGCCATGCCTGAGGGCGGGCTTATCACCCTGGGAACCCAAAAACAAGGCAATATGGTGCTGCTTTATGTCTCCGATAACGGTATTGGAATGAGCAAGGAAGTGCTGGAAAAAATCTTCATCCCCTTCTACACGACAAAGGATATAAACCAGGGCACTGGCTTGGGTCTTTCGGTGGTTCACGGGATCATCACCACCCACAAAGGAAAAATAGAGGTTGACAGCAGTCCCGGGAAGGGTTCTTGTTTCAAAATCTACTTTGAGGTGAATAATGCCTGAGACTAAAACCAAAATAATGATCGTGGACGATTCTCCCGATACCCTGATGATGCTGGATCGTAAGATGAAATCCAGAGGCCTGGACTGCGTGAGCGTGGAAAGCGTTTCCAAAGCCATTGAAGTGCTGGACCGGGAGGAGATAGATCTCGTCCTTACCGATTACAAGATGCCCAAACACAGTGGCTTGGATCTGATCCACTATATCAAAGACCGCAAACCTCAGATCCGGGTGATCATGATCACCGGTTTCCCCACCATAGAAGGCGCTGTGGAAGCTGTCAAGGTGGGGGCAGAGGAGTATCTTACCAAGCCCTTCACAGATAGCGAACTTTTTGGTGCCATCTCCAGCGCTCAGGCAAAGATCCTGCAGAGCAGGCTCTCCCGCAAATCTGCCACCACCACACCTAATCCCTATGGCATGGTGGGTAGTTCTCCGGTGATGACCAAGGTTTACAATAGCATCAAGAAATCTTCTGCAAACAATGCCACTGTCCTGATTCATGGGGAAAGCGGAACCGGTAAGGAACTGGTTGCCAGGGCGATACACTATCATTCCAAACGCAGCAAGGCTCCCTTCGTTCCTGTGAATTGCGGTGCTATCCCCGAAACCCTTTTGGAAGCGGAGCTCTTTGGTTATACCAAAGGCTCCTTCACCGGTGCCACCGAGACCCGTGCGGGTTATTTTCTCACTGCTGATGGCGGCACTATTTTCTTGGATGAGATCAGCGAAACCTCCCTCTCCATGCAGGTTAAGCTCCTGAGAGTTCTGCAGGACAAGCAGGTGACCATGATCGGTTCCAAAAGCCCCAGATCGGTCAATATCCGGGTGATTGCTTCCACCAATAAAGACCTGCAAAACCTTATCCGTCAAGGCAGTTTCCGGGAAGACCTCTACTACCGTCTGAACGTCCTGCCAATCCTCGTGCCACCTCTCAGGGAACGCAATGGCGATATAAGCCGACTTATCTTCCATTTCCTGGAAAAATACTCCCGGGAAAACTCTCAACATGCCCCCGCAGTTAGCGATGAAGCCCTCTTAGCTCTGGGTAAATACCATTGGCCGGGCAACGTTCGAGAGCTGGAAAACCTGATCTACCGCTTGGTGGTGATGAGCGACGATAACCGCATAGGAATGAAAGACTTGCCGGACTATATGAAGTTTCGCATAACCAGCAGCAAAGATCTGACCCGCAGCCTTGAAGAAGTGGAAAAAGAGTATATTCAGGATGTCCTGCGCTCTGTGGGAGGCAATAAAAGCCAGGCTGCCAAGATCCTTCAGATAGACCGCAAAACCTTGCACAATAAGCTCAATCTTTATGAGGAGGAATGAACCATGCTCCTGGATTTGATCCGAAAAAACCGCAGCTACCGCCGTTTTGACAATTCTCACAAGCTCACCAGAACTTGTCTGGAAGGTCTGGTTGAGGCTGCCCGGCTCAGCGCTTCGGCTGCCAATCTGCAAGTGCTGAGATTCTTTCTGGCTTGCGAAGAGAAAGACCTCCAGAGCGTCTTTCCGCATCTGAAATGGGCAGGCTATATGCCGGAATGGGATGGACCCACTCCCGCAGAACAACCCACAGGCTACATCGTGATCCTCTCTCCTCCGGGTGCCTCAAAGTACCAGCTGCTGGATACAGGAATTGTAAGCCAAAGCATCCTGCTGGCTGCAACGGAACAGGGACTGGGCGGCTGTATGTTTGCCTCTTTCCAACCAGAAGCACTGCACAAAGCTCTGATGCTTCCTCCGGACTATGAGATTGTTCTGGTGATAGCTCTGGGTAAGCCAGCAGAGACGGTCCAGATTGATCCCGTTGATGCCTCCGGTAACATCAAATACCATCGCGATACGAATGGCATCCACCACGTTCCCAAACGAGCTCTCAAGGATATTCTGCTGAATTAAGCTTTATCTGATTGTAACGCAGAGATCAGCTTCTCTATCCGCTTACTTCGGGTCTCGGGTCGCTTTGCCTCGTTTATCCAGGCGATATCCTCCTTCTGGTGGGAGTATGACCACTTATCCCACTTCGCAATAAGCCCAGCAGCTTCCAATGCGGCTCGGACATCTTCCGGTAATTCCACTCTGCGAGGCTCAAAATCCCGCTCTATAAGCATCTTGATCGTGTCCCCGGCTTTGTAACCGGTGGCATCCCGCATCTCAGCATTGAAGACCATCATCAGCTCACCTGTATATCGTGCCAGGTTGCGCCTGAACTGCTTGCCATCTATTGTGATGACCACAGGTATTCTGCTCTTACTGCCAAATACTGCCTGCGTATCGATATCAAAGATCATAAAGGCAGAGCCGGGATACTGCGGCTCATGCAGAAGCTCCTGCTCCAGAATGATTCTATTGGGATAAGCGCTATAGTCTATTTCTTTCATCATTGATGCTCCTTGGAACAAGATAGCTCTGAACTGCTGTATAGCAAGATAGAACGCAGATAAATGGATCGATGGGATCAGCAGGATAGAACTCTAAGACCATTGTACATGCCGAAAACATGGTGCGTATAGGTTTATTCTCCCAGCTTCACACTTACCGGACTGGCCACTGGTCACTCGTCACTCCCCCATGTCTCCCGGAGTCTTCGCCGAGTCTTGCAGGACTC
>JAZHDE010000087.1:0-6010 GCA_036584515.1 Candidatus Cloacimonadota bacterium
ATAGCTACAAGAGTATTGATTGGAATGTATCGGCTCGTTTTGGCATTCCCTATATCAAGAAGTACCAGGAAACCAGAGAGCTGAACGTGTTCTTTATCATAGATTCCAGTGCATCTTTGGATTTTGGCACCAGGGTGGCATTAAAGAGAGAGCGTTTGGCAGAGATCACTGCAGTGCTCTCATTTTCTGCCCTGTCCAATAATGACAAGGTCGGTCTGATCATGTATTCAGACAGGCTGGAGAAATATCTCCCTCCCAAAAAGGGCAGGAACAGTGCGCTCAAGATAGTCCGGGAGATCCTGTATCATGAATCTGACTCCGGCAAGACCGATTTGTCCGGTGCTTTTGAGTATGCCGGAAGGATCTTGCGGAAGCGTTCTATAGTTTTTGTGCTCTCGGATTTCTTTGATCTGCATTACGAGAAAGAGCTAAAAATCCTGGCCAAGAAGCATGACGTTATCGCTCTGCAAATCCTGGATCAGGCCGATCTGGAGCTGCCGGATGCCGGCATTCTGGAACTGCGTGATCCGGAGACTGGCATGTGCTTAACCGTGAACAGTTCATCCCTTGTTGTGCGCAAAAACTACCAGCTCAGAGTAGAAGCGGAGCAGAAGAAGCTCCTGCAAAACCTCAAAGCCATGAAAGTGGATCATGTGCAGATCAATAGCCATGATGACTATGTATTAGCGCTGAGGCAACTCTTTGCCAAGCGCTCTCAAAGGAAGCTGGGACGTAGATAAATGAAATCCAGAACTCTGCTGCTGCCGGTGATCCTACTGCTTTGGAGCGTTTGTCTCTGCGGGCAGATATCCCAGGAACTTGTGGGAGTGGATTCGCTGACAGTGGGTTCTCGTTTCAAACTCATCATCAAGGCCGATTTTGCTATTAACAAACTAGTAATCCCGGATAGCCTGAGTGAATTTGCTGTACTGGAAAGCTTTCGCAATACCAAAGACGAGGCTGTTCCTTTTATTGAACTCACCATAGTTCCACTGAAGACAGGATCGCTGAGCTTTCCTCAACTTAAAGTGGAACCCGTGATCAATTCTGCCACGGAAGTATATACAGACCGATTCAGGGTAAACGTGCTGAGCGTTCGCCCGGAAAACGATGATAAACTGCGAGACATCAAGGATCCCAAGCGCTACAGGTGGCAAAAAGTATGGTGGATCTATCTGCTGGCTCTTATTCTGGCTCTGGCGGCACTTATCTATCTGGTGATAGACAAGCTGAAAGCCAAGTCCAAACCCCTGCGAATTGAGAAAGCTGAAGCACAGGAGAGGAAACCTATAGTTCTGCAACCCTGGGAGCTGGCACTACAAAGCTTGGAGAAGCTGCTGTCGCTACATCTGCTCCAGAGGGGAGAGGGAGTGGAATTTCACTTTCGCCTGGCACAGATACTACGGAGTTATTTGGAGCAGGTCTATCATCTGCCCGCTCTGGAAATGACCACTCGGGAGATAAGTAAGGCTTTAGTGGATCTCAAACTGAGCAATGTGAGCGAGATCAGAAGCTTCCTGCAGGATTGTGACCTGATCAAGTTTGCCAAGCAAGACCATGATGAAACGAGCACGGAGGCCAGGATTGCCTGGCTAAAAGACTATCTGAAGAGGCAGAATCCTCTCTACCACAGAGTATCTACCCAAGAGGTGAAAGATAGTGATCCGACTGGCTGAACCCTGGTTTCTGACGGCTCTGCTGCTGATCCCTCTGTATCTCTATTTAGAGCTCAAGCTAAGGGAAAAAAGCAGAATCAGGCTTCCCTTCTCCAGGCTGGACATTCTTAGCAGTCTGGTTAAACCCGGGAGATTTTGGTCTTATCTCTTCCCAATCCTGAACTGCCTCATAATAGCCAGTCTGGCATTAGCACTGGCAAGACCTCAGTGGGGAAGAGGTATCCGGGACATCAGCCAGAGAGGCGTGGATATCGTGATTTCTGTGGATGTAAGCGGTTCTATGCTGGCAATGGATTTTGCCCCGGATAACCGTCTGGGAGCGGCTGTGGCTGTAGCTAAAGACTTCATAGCAAAGCGTCCCAACGACAGGTTTAGTCTCGTAGCCTTCTCAGAATATGCCATCACGCAAAGCCCACTCACCTTTGACCATCAGGCCATGCAGGACCAATTGGACAAGCTGGAAGTCAATGCCGAAGCCTCAGGCACTGCCATTGGTATGGGACTGGCCAAAGCAGTTGCCCGGTTGCAAGATTCCCGAGCCAAATCCAAGCTGATTATCCTGATCACAGACGGAGTAAACAATTCCGGAGAGGTGGATCCCATCAGCGCAGCCAGAATGGCCAGAGCTCTGGGAGTGAAAGTGTATCCGATCGGAGTAGGCTCAAATGGATTGGTAAATTTTCCTTTTGCCCATCCGCTCTTTGGCATCCAATACCAAAGAGTAAGGATTGAGCTGGATATGGAGACTTTGGATAAGATTGCCGAAATCACCGGTACCGGGAAGGCAGCTCTGGCCTCAGATGCCTCTCAATTCAGAGCCACAATGAAAGAAATCGATCAGATGGAGAAAACTGAGTATCAGGTGAAGTTGAACTACAACTGGAGTGATAGATACCAGAGTTTTCTTTGGATAGCCTTGATCCTGCTTCTGATCGAATTTGCCTTAAAACTACTGGTTATTCCCAAGCTACCGGATTAGATATATGCGCTTTGAACACACTTGGGCACTCTCTCTGCTTCTGCTTCTGCTCCCTTTGGCATATTTACTCTGGGTGCAGAGGGATAGAAAGCTGAAACGCTTCCGTGCTTTTGCGGATGCCAGATTCTACTCTCATTATCTATCAGGGATATCTCCATTTTACTCCAGTCTCAAGGTTGTGTTGCGCCTTCTGGCTTTTGCTTTGGTTATTCTTGCAGCAGCTGGACCCCAGTGGGATTATGAAGCATCTGAGCTGGAAACCAGCGGCCTGGATATTATCTTCTGCGTGGATATCTCCAAGAGCATGGATGCAGAGGACATCGCGCCCAGCCGTTTATCCCGGGCAAAACTGCAGCTATCCAGCTTTGTGGACGAGCTTCAGGGAGATCGGATCGGCATCATTGCTTTTGCCGGAACCGCCAGCCTGGATTGTCCCCTTACAGATGATTATGAATCTGTGCAGATGGTGATCAGCAGCCTTTCCACATCCCAGGCAATTAGGATGGGCACAGATATTGGCGCAGCTCTGGAGCTGGCGGCAAAATCCTTTAACACTGGACAGGGCAGCAAGATCCTGATCTTGATCTCGGATGGTGAAGATTTGGAGAAGGCAGCCCTCACCAAAGCCCGCAAGCTACGTTCCGAGGGTGTAACCATTTATACCATGGGAGTGGGCACCGAGGGTGGCACAAGAATCACCAATCCTGCCACAGGTGAAGAGAAACTGAGCGTACTGGACACTGCCACCTTATCTCAGATAGCCAAAATCGGCAGCGGGCAATACTACTCCGTTAGCCCCGGTCAAAACGAGATTAAGCTCCTCCTGAGAGAGATTTACGGCAAAGAAAAGGGTTTTGTGGATGGACGAAGAGTGCATAAACTAAAGGAACAATATGGATTCTTCCTGATAGGTGCTCTGCTGTTCCTGCTCCTGGATATGCTGATCAGCCCGATCAGAAAGCTGGGAAAAGCAGTGAAACCGGAGGATACAGATGGAGACTAAGAAGAAACTTAGGCTTGCTGCCTGGCTGGCTTTGGTTCCTCTCCTGCTGCTAGTCCTGGAGCTACTGATAGCCCCGAAGCTTGGCCGTTCCAGCCTGGCAGAATTGCTCTTCAAGAGAAATGCCATCAACTCAGCCGCTGAACTTTACAAAAAGAACCTTAGTGGTAGCGAAGATGATTCCGTGGCCTTGGCAAATTATGCCAAGACCCTCTACAAGAAGGGAGAATACAGCGCTGCACAGGACAGCCTGAGACGGGTTCTGGAGCATGAGAATCCCGGCACAGACCTGCTCTACGATATGGGAAACATAGCTTTTCAACAGGAGAAATACCAGGAAGCTCTGGACTTTTACAAGCAAGCTCTGCTGCGCAATCCCGAGGACTATGAACTCAAAGCCAATTATGAACTGGCTCTAAGAAAACTAAATCAGGATCAGCCTCCTCAGCAGAAACCCGAAAATGAGGAAGAACAGCAGGAAGAGCAGCCTGAATCCAGCGATTTGGATGACATCCGCAATCTACTGGATGCACTGGACCAGAAAGAATCTCTGGACAGACAGAATCAGGAGAAGGATCAGGATGGCGGGGTGCGAAACTGGTGGTAAGATGAAGAAGCTTTGCCTGGCTCTGTTTGTGACTATGCTGCTAAGTTTCTTACAGGCAGAGATCCGCGTGATGAGTTCGGTGAACCGTAATAGCCTCAGTCTGGACGATCAGTTGCAATATACCATCAAGATCAGCAGTGACTCTGCTTTGCGTCCCAAAGAGCCAACCGCCCCCAGTATCGAGGGCTTTAGCTTCAGAAATATGTACAGCAGCAGTTCTCAGCAAACCACCTTCATCAATTTCCAACGCAGAGTCGAGATCAGCGTTGAGTACGTATACATTTACCTTCCCACCCGCTTGGGACGTTTTACCATAGCTGCTCAAACAGTAGTTCTGGATGGCAAGTCCTACCGCACCAGCGAGCATGTGGTGAATGTCGTATCCGGTTCCAGCACCAGGAACCCCAGAGCTTATAGCCCCCGAACTCCTTTTGGCTGGGATGAACCGGATGTAACTCCTGATTTTGGCAGATCTCTGGACGACGTCTTCCTGCAGAGCATTCCAGCTTCTTCAACCGTGTACAAGGGGGAACCGGTTATCGTTTCATACTACGTATATTCCGGCTCGCCCCTAGGATCATTCCAGCTCGATAATGAGGAAGATTTTCCCGGCTATGGCAAATCCACCTTTTTTCAACCCGATAAGCTGGATCTGGAACGAGTGCAACACAACGGACGCAGCTATCACAGAGCGCTGATTAAGCGTTTGGTGCTATCCCCTCATAATACTGGCTCCATCAAAGTTCCGGTATTAAGCGGTTCAGCCCGGCTCTACAGCTTGGGATACCAAAGCCGGACCCTACGCTCCGGCAATTCTCAGATCACAGTTCTTCCTCTGCCGGAAGCTGAGCGTCCCCTGGATTTTAGCGGTGCAGTGGGAAGATTCCGGGTATCAGAAAACCCGGGAGCCAAACAAGTAAGCCTCGGTGAGGCCATTACCTATAGCCTGATCATCGAGGGCAGGGGAAACTTCAATCAGTTTCTGGTGCCCAGTCCCTCCGGGAATACCCGGTTCAGGATCTCCAAGCCTCAGGTAGCAGATAATCTTACCGCTGGAGTGGACGGACGTCGTACCGTTCTGTACACTATCCTGCCCCAGGAAGCTGGCACTTTTAATCTTCCGGTCATCCGCTTTTCCTGGTTCGATTCTGAAAGCGGTAGCTACAAGATCTTTGAGAGCCGAAGTCAAGAAGTGCTGGTGAAGCCCTCCAGTGTGCTCAGCCAATTCACAGATTTTCTGGGAGGGGACAAAGGCACAAAGATGAATGACCTGCTTCCAAAGAGTAGATACAGATCCTACCGGTGGTTCACATCCGGTGTCTGGTTCTGGTTGGCAGTGATAACTATACTGGCTTTGGTTTTAGCCTCGGCTTATGATGCCTGGCGAAAGGCTCTAAGAACCAAGAATCCCGCCCGTTATGCCAAAATACAGGCTGAACAGGCCCTCACCAAACACTTCCTCCATGCCCGGGAAGCTGCCCAAAGGCTCTCAACAGAGTTCTATTCCCATGCTGAGACGGGTATTACGAGCTTCCTGGCAGAACGCTACAAGCTCTCCAACCGTCTCTCCAGCAAGGAAAAGATGGATATGCTGGCGGAGCTGGGTCTTTCTGAAGAAACTCTGGAGAAACTGGAAACCTTCCTGACGCATTGCCGGGAAGCTAAATATATGCCGGTGGAAGCCGACGCAGCCCTGGAAAATCAGCCGTTGGCGACTCTGAATCGAGGATTAAATCAGCGTTTCCTTA
>JAZHDE010000088.1:0-6000 GCA_036584515.1 Candidatus Cloacimonadota bacterium
AATGGCATGGCTGCCACAATAGATTATTTCGTCTCCGGTCTGAGTGCTGAGGATGAAGCCTTTTTCTACTATAGCGGCCATGGCATTCACGAAAACGGGGTCAATTATCTGATTCCTGCCGGCGTGAATATGAACGACCGTCAGGTCTATGCAGGCACTGCCTACAGTGTGCGCAGTTTGGCAGAGAAATTTGCCCGCGCCAGATCCGCCATTCTCTTCCTTGAAGCCAGCCGGAATTGGGGAGAGAATCCCAAATACTTCCAATTCACGCGTGATTGCCAGCCCAATCAGGCCATAGTGATGTCTGCCCGTCCCTATACCGTGGTGGCGTCATCCAACCCCCAGCGCAGCGCTTTTACCCAAGCTTTTATTCAGAAGTTCAACCAAAGCGAGGATCCTTTTAACGAGACTATGCCCGTACTTATCCGGGAATTCCGTGCCTCGGGAAACACAAGGCAGGTTCCCTGGTATTCCGGACCCATCAATAAAGAGCTTTATTTCAATCTGAATAGCACCAGATGGCGTTTTCGTCAGAACCTTTACGATATCGAAGGAGGAGGCAGTCTGTCTTGGTAAATCCCCGGGCCCTTATCGATCTGGGCAGCAATTCCATCAAATGCCTGATCTATGAAGCTGAGAACCGGAAGATACTGCTCCAGTATGTAAAAGTGGGCGCTTTGGCAGAAGCCAGAGGGCCGGATCGCAGTCTGCATCCTCTTGCCATTGCCCGCAACCTGGATATCCTGAAGCATATGGTGCAGAGGGCCAAAAAGCATAACTGCAGCAAGATAGACGTCTTTGGCACTGCAGCTCTGAGAGAAGCGCCCAATGCCGGGCAATTTTGCCAGAGCTTTCGTGAAGATACCGGGATACAAATACATTTGCTCAGCCCCACTGAAGAGGCTGAGCTTTCTTTTATGGCGGCAGCGGAAAATCTGAAAGGCGGCAGCGGATTGGTCTTTGATATCGGAGGAGCCAGTTTGGAGCTCAGCCAGGGCAGAAGTAATAAGCTGGTATCCGTTCAGAGCCTGAAACTGGGTGCTTTGGTATTGAGTAATGACTTCTTGGGGTGTTACCCCTGTCCAGATGAAGATTATCAGGCGCTGGACGAGCATCTGGAGAACTGCCTTAAGGCGCAGACCGCTCTGGCTGAATCTGAGGCTTTGGTGGGAGTAGGCGGAACGGTTTCGACTCTGGCAGCCTTGCTCCTGGGCGTGTATGATGAAGTGGGATTGGAATCCTTCATTATGCGGCGTGAGCTTCTGGAGGTCTTGCTACAAAAGCTGAGATCGCTCAGTTTGGAACAAATTGCAGCTCTGCCAGGGATGCAGGAGGGGCGTCAGACCAGCATTCTGGCGGGTGCCATGCTCTGCATGAAGATTCTGGAACATTCGGGAAAGCCAGAATTCAAGCTGAGCACCAAGGGTTGGAGGCATGCCCTGGTTTACCGCTTGTCACAAACATAATCCTTGACTTCTGTGGGCTTTGACGGCCTTGGTTCTGTAATACAAAAGCGAGGAATGTACAAATGCGTAAGATTTACATAGCCGGTAATTGGAAGATGAACAAAGCTTTGAACGAGGTGGAATCCTTTTGTCAGGGCCTTTTGAACTATGCCGCCGGGCACTCCTGCGAGAGCGTCAGAATGATCCTGGCCCCTGCCTTTCCTTTTTTGAAGACCAGCTGTCAGCTTCTGGAAGCTCAGCCAGTTAGTGTCTCTGCCCAGGATGTATCTGCCTTCTCAGAAGGTGCCTACACCGGCGAAGTCTCTGCCGGAATGCTCTCTTCTCTGGGGCTGCAATACTGCATCATTGGCCATTCCGAGCGTCGTCAGTATCACCACGAAAACGATGCTCTGATCCGTGAGAAGCAGATGATTTTGCGCTCCCACGGCATCCTGCCCATCCTTTGCATCGGTGAAAGCCTGGAAGAACGTGACCAGGGCATAACGGATACGATACTACTTTCGCAGCTTAGTGGTTCTTTCAAGGACGTCCCGCTGGAAACCGGGCTGGAAGTAATCGTTGCCTATGAACCCGTCTGGGCGATCGGCACCGGACGCACTGCCACTCCTCAGCAAGCCGAAGAGGCTCATGCGCTGATCCGTAATTGGTTTCGCCAGAACTACTCAGATCAGGTGGCAGAGCAGATCCACATCCTCTATGGCGGCAGCGTGAAGCCGGATAACATCGCCGAACTTCTGGCACAGCCGGATATCGATGGTGGCCTGATCGGAGGAGCTTCTCTGAAAGTGGATAGCTTTGTGGAGATGACCAGGATCGCAGTGGAAATTTATCAGACAAGGAAATAGAAAATGTTGGATATCAAGTTTATTCGCGCCAATACCGAGCTGGTACGGGCAGCAATTGCAAACAAGAATGAAAAAGCCAATCTGGACCGGATTCTGGAGCTGGACGAGCAGCGTCGCAAGCTGCAATTTGATTTTGATACTCTCAAGAGCAAGCAGAACACCGTCTCCGGTGAAATAGCCAAACGCAAGAAAAATAAAGAAGATGCTGCCGAACTGATCTCTCAGATGAGCAGTGTCGCAGATGAGTTAAAGCAGATCTCCACTCAGCTTACCACCTGTAATGCCGAGCTGGATCAAGCTCTGCTCACAGTGCCCAATATCCCCTTCCAGTCTGTTCCGGTCGGCAGAGATGAATCTTTTAACCGTCATATCCGGGAATGGGGCACTAAGCCAGAATTCAGCTTTGAACCGCTGGATCACCTCAGCATAGCCGATAAGAACGCACTTTTGGATCTTCCCCGTGGGGCCAAGATCAGCGGAAGCGGCTTCCCGGTCTACACTGCTGAAGGGGCGCGTCTGGAACGCTGTCTGATCAACTTTATGCTGGAATACCACCGCCAGAAGCATGGCTACACCGAGCTGGGCGTTCCCATCTTGGTGAATCGACCCACTATGACCGGTACCGGACAGCTTCCAAAGCTGGAAAATGATATGTATCATGTGGATGAGGATGATCTTTTCCTGATTCCCACGGCAGAGGTCCCAGTGACCAATCTGCATTCCGGGGAAGTGCTGGCGCTTTCCCAGCTTCCCATCAAGTATGTGGCTTACACACCCTGTTTCCGTCGTGAAGCCGGCTCCTATGGCAAGGATACCCGCGGTCTGCAGCGCTTGCATCAATTCAATAAAGTGGAGATGGTGCGCTTTGTGGAGCCGGAGAAGTCCTACGACGCACTGGAGGAGATGCTGCACGATGCTGAGGCTATTCTGCAGGCTTTTGGGCTGCATTATCGCGTGGTGGAGCTCTGCACGGGCGATCTGAGCTTTGCCTCTGCCAAGACCTACGATCTGGAAGTCTGGTCACCCGGAACGGGACGCTATCTGGAAGTGAGCTCGGTGAGTAATTTTGAGAGCTTCCAGGCTCGCAGAGCCGGAATCCGCTACAAGGATGCCGAGGGTAAGATGCAATTTGTGCACACGCTCAATGGCTCCGGCCTGGCTACTCCGCGCTTGATGATAGCCCTCCTGGAGACCTATCAGCAGGCTGATGGCAGTATCCGTATTCCTGAAGCAATCAAGCCCTGGCTGGAGCTGAAGATCTAGCTATTCGCACTTTGGCGTTATCTTAGCTTATACAGAATAAAAAAGAACCGCGGAGCATAAACTCCGCGGTTCTTGTTTTATAGTTACCCGAGAGGGTCGGAATTAATACATTCCGCCCATACCGGGGTTGGGCATCGGAGCAGGAGCTTCGGGTTCTTTGATATCGGTGACTATGCACTCGGTGGTGAGGAAGAGTCCGGCAATGGAAGTGGCGTTTTGAACTGCACTGCGCACTACCTTGGCAGGATCAATCACGCCGGCTTTGAAGAGATCTTCATAGATGTTCTTGGCTGCGTTGTATCCCATGTGGACATCTTTGTAGGCTTTGAGCTTTTCGACCACGACAGCGCCTTCTTCTCCGGCGTTGAAAGCGATCTGATAAGCAGGTTTCTCGAGGGCTTTGCTGAGGATCTCGACTGCCATCTTCTCTTCGTAGCTGAGGTCTTTCATCTTCTTCAGAGCCTTGGCAGAGTGGATAAGGGTGACACCGCCGCCGGGAACGATTCCCTCTTCGACGGCTGCGCGGGTGGCATGCAGGGCATCGTCCACGCGGGCTTTCTTTTCCTTGAGCTCGGTCTCTGTGGCAGCACCGATACGGATCACGGCTACGCCGCTGGAAAGCTTGGCAAGGCGTTCTTGCAGCTTCTCTTTGTCATAATCTGAGGTGGTTTCTTCGATCTGAGCTCTGATCTGCTTCACTCTGCCATCAATGGCTTCCTGAGCACCGGCACCTTCACGGATCACGGTGTTCTCTTTTTCCACGATAACTTTCTTGGCACGGCCGAGGTCGCTCATGGTGCAGCTATCCAGCTTGCGTCCCATCTCTTCGGAGATCAGGGTAGCGCCGGTGAGCACGGCAATGTCTTCCAGCATGGCTTTTCTGCGATCACCAAAGCCAGGAGCTTTGACGGCGACGACATTGAGCACGCCACGAAGTTTGTTGACCACGAGAGTGGCAAGGGCTTCACCTTCGATGTCTTCGGAGATGATAAGCAGGGGGCGTCCGTGCTGGGCAATCTCTTGCAGGATGCCCAGAAGGTCTTTCATGACGCTGATCTTCTTGTCATAAAGCAGGATGAAGGGCTCTTCCATCTCGGCAATCATCTTTTCAGGATTGGAGACGAAGTAGGGAGAGAGGTAACCACGGTCAAACTGCATCCCTTCCACTTTCTCCAGACCGGTATCGATGGATTTGGCTTCTTCGATGTTGATAATACCTTCGTTTCCGACTGTTGCCATGGCTTCAGCAATCAGGCGTCCGATCTCAGGATCGTTATTGGCGCTGATTGTGGCGATCTGAGCGATCTCGTCGTTGCTAACGATGGCTTTGCTGAAATCGTGAATCTGCTCGACCACGACCTTCATAGCCTTTTCCAGGCCACGCTTCAGATACATCGGGTTCACGCCGGCGGTCACATGCTTCAGGCCTTCCTCAATGATGGCTTGAGCCAGGATGGTGGCGGTGGTGGTGCCGTCTCCGGCGACATCGTGGGTCTTCTCTGCCACTTCTTTGCAGAGCTGAGCGCCCATGTTTTCAAATTCATCTTCGAGCTCGATTTCTTTGGCGATGGTAACACCGTCATTGGTGATGGTGGGGGAACCGAACTTCTTGTCCAAAACTACATTTCTGCCCTTGGGTCCAAGGGTAACCTTTACGGCATTGGCGAGCTTGTCCACTCCAGCTTTGAGTGACGTGCGAGCCTCGTGTGCATATTGCATTTGTTTTGCCATAATCTAATACCTCCATTTCTTTCTTTTAAATTTATTGAATTAGCAGTCTAGATTTATGAGTGCTAATATCAAGATAGCCGGAAATCTGTCAAGTGCAAAGTGAAAAATTCTTGAGCTCGGATACGTACAGGAGTATATGAGGGTTAATTTACCACAGAGGACACAGAGAAAAGCAGAGAAAAGCAGAGCTCTTAAGTTCAAAAAGGAGTGAAGGAGGAAAGAAGAATGTACGATGTACGATGGAGACGCTTCGCGGGCTGGGCTGGGAGAAGGAAGTGGTGTTTGTTTTAAACCACAGAGGACACAGAGATAAGCAGAGAAAAGCAGAGGAGTTGAGGAGTTAATTAGTTAATGCTGCGCCACTTCACTCCATGACTGGGAGACAGGGGCTTCTTGTAAATTAAAAACAGAGGGAAAGAGTAAAAGAGAATTCTACAAGGAGTAAAGGAGGAAAGAGAGCGGAGATCTTGGTATGCCAATGGAGCTGGGAGACTGCGGCTTAGCTCTATTTACCATTAACTTTTCACTATTAACTTGTAGGGGCAGACCTGTGTGTCTGCCCGCTAGCTCCGGAGGAGCGATACTCTATAGCCCGGGGTATAGCGACCGGAACAGAAAACCGCTTGCGGTTTTTTGGGGCGGAGGAGCGGAACCCCGGGTCAAGCGCCGGATAGACAAGATTTATGGTTTAATCC
>JAZHDE010000089.1:0-5996 GCA_036584515.1 Candidatus Cloacimonadota bacterium
AGAGATCGAAGAGCTCTCCTGAAGGCGGTACGGCGACCGCCTGTACCAAAGCGAATCAGCGCAGCACTGGTCACTGGTCACTCGTCACTCGTCACTTCCCCAAAGCGACAAGATGTCGCTTCCACTATGCGCAGCTCTAATCCCTAGTCCCTAATCCCTAATCCCTGTAAAGCGACATGATGTCGCTTCCACTATGGGGTTCATTTGTAGGAGTATATCATGTTTTTCCAGTCATCTGAGTTCTATTCTGCAAGATTGGCACGTATTATGCATCCTACATCACCTTTGGCATTTATAGTAAATGATTCAAGTATATAGATTCGCCCGACGCTACCTGGTTATCTTATCGTGTGCTCACACCAGCACCCCAAGCGTCTGGCAGCAATGAACTTGAATCCAAATGTAACCTGGAGGAGATATGAAAAAGAGTGTTTTAGTTCTACTATTACTGGTGGTAGCAACCGCGATGTGTGCCGCACCGATCTGGCAAAACAGCGTGAAGATCCGCGAATCTTTGAGTGTGGATTACTCCGGACAGTATGCCTTGGGTCCGGATGGCTCCATGGTCTATGTGTGGACCGATCTAAGCTTCGGATCCAGAGATATATACGCACAGAAATACAGCTCCGATGGCGTAGCGCTTTGGGATTCCCCTTTGCAGATCACACAGGAGGCCGGTACTCAGGATATGCCCGTGATCAGCAGGCTCTATGACAACCGTTATATCGTTGCATATCTGGATTATAGCAGCAATCCCTCTGGAGATCTGAGAAGCAAGGTGTTCACGGAAAACGGAGTGTTGTATCCTCCCACCAGCGGACGCTTGATTGATGATGGCGAACACTGTAAACAAAATATACAGATCACACAATTAAGTGACAACTCTGTACTCTTTACCTGGAGCGATAATCAATGGGGAGATAATGAGATCAGTTGTTTTAGGCTAAACCAAAGTGGTGCGCCTATATGGAATGAACCCAGAAGGCTTAGCTATTCACCCTTTAGCGAGGAACGCTACAAGATTCTTGCCATGGAAAACGCCAAATTTATGATGGTCTATCAGGCCTCTGGAGCTGGCAACAAGTGCTTTTACATGCGTTATTCGGCGGCGGCTCTTCCTTTGGACTTGGCACCAGTGGATCCCTATCCCAATCATGCCATCAGTTATTTTCATGACGCCCTGCTGTCTCCCAATCAAGACATTCTGCTCTTATCCAGCTATTTCACCGATGTTATGAACCTTACTTTGAAGGTCATAGCGCAGGAGCCGGGTCCAGTTACGGATTATTACATCGCCTCACAGAATTACGGCTTCAACATCGGCGATCTTAGATTGCAGCGTGCAGCGGATGATGATCTGCTGACTGCCTGGATTGAAACTACCGGTGGACCTCATGTCGTTAGAGCCCAGAAGATAGATCTCTCGACCGGTCCGCTCTGGCAGGAGGGAGGTCTTTTAGTGGCAACATCTCTGTATGAAACCAGGAATGTAAGGCTGGCTCAGGATACCTCTGGGGGTGCTTATATCTCCTGGGAAGAAAACGTTTACGTGGAATTCCCCACCGATCATCCCCGCATAGACTTGGTGCAGCTTTCCGGCAGCGGCGCGATTTCACCGCTCAATACCGATACTTGCATTTCAAACCGGCCTCAAAGCCTGGCTTCAATGTTTACTGTGGGAGACAGACTGGTGCTGGCTTGGCAGGGCATGGTGGGAGAAAATCTCTGTCTGCAGCAGCAGATCTATGGAGCAAACAACGCTCTGCTCCCTGATCCGGAAGATCGCCTGATCATAGGCGGCCTGGCGGGAGACATTTACTACAGTAGCATGAATCTTCACAAGCATGATGCCGGCACCACGATTTTGTGGGAAGACCTCCGGGAACCTTTCCTAAAGAGTATCTACTATCAGGTGGTAGATCCCTCCGGAACTCCGCTGCTGCCAGCCAATGGAGCTTTATTGAGATCTTTGGAAAATGCAGATTCCAAGCTTTGCTCTGCAGTGGATCTTCAAGGGCGCGTGGCAGTGCTCTGGATAGATTCTTACGATACCACCGTCGAGGTGCGGATGCAATTGATCGATACCAATGGAGATCTGCTTTGGGGTGAGGAT
Source organism: Candidatus Cloacimonadota bacterium (assembly GCA_036584515.1). Taxonomy (GTDB): domain Bacteria; phylum Cloacimonadota; class Cloacimonadia; order Cloacimonadales; family Cloacimonadaceae; genus PHBP01. The sequence goes on from JAZHDE010000089.1 coordinate 2,114, forward strand.
GGCGTCGTTGTTACAAACTGCTCCAGCTACGTGGGCGATATCCATCTATCTCACGATAGCGGTGCTTTTTACGTTGGCTGGACCCGGTATAATTCCAATGCTGCGAATGTGGTCTATGCTCAAAAGATTGTGGGTGGCGAGCTGCAATGGGGAAATTCCGGTATAGTTTTGGCTGATGGTCTGGGCACGGGTTACCAATATTCCCTTATGGATATCTGCGGTAGATACTTCACCCTGGAAGAGGTGGAAGCCACAAGTGCCAAGTACCTTCTAAAGGTGCAGCTTCTGAATCCCGATGGCAGCAGTGCCTGGGATAATCCCCGCCTCCCTGTGTATGATATCGAGGGTACAGGTATCTACCAGGTAGGGCCTCAAAGCTATCTGGATGGTGAAGACCTTGTGATCTCCTGGGTAGGCATGCATCTTGATTATATCTTCCATATCTACAGTCAAAAGATTAGCAGCGAGGGGGCTTATCTTTGGGATGAGGAAAGTGTGATGATCGGCGAAAACTATTATATGGAATACTGCTATCAGATTCCCAGCTCCTTTGGTCCGCTGCATCTCTCCGCTGCTCTTCCTGCCACAAGCGCTTATCTCAATAGTGAGATCACCGGAGCTCCTCTGTGGATACGGGAGCCGCTCATTGAAAGTTCAGTATCCCTCAGCAGTTCCCCAGCGGTCGCTTTTGACAATGGTACAGCCCTTTTGAGCTATGTAAATATGGATTCCCCGCTTGAACAAGCCGGTCTCTATGCTTATCTGAATCTGGCAGGTGAGGGACCTGAGGTCCTGCTGCCCATGCCAATCACCGATCCGGGAACTAATGTACGCGGAATCATGATGAATGGCGGGGGCGAGCGAGCCTATGCCCTCTGGGACGAGTATCACATTCGCAAAGAAACGGATGATGATACAGCAACAGATTTCCTGGCTCTGAAGCTTCAGGCTTTTGGTTCCGGATCCGTGGCGGTTGAAGATCCCCTGCTGCCATCACCAAACCTAAGGCTCAATCAGAACTATCCCAATCCCTTCAACCCGGAAACAACCATCAGCTTCAGCCTCGATACTGCTGTTCCGGTTCGCCTGGAAATCTATAACCTGCGCGGTCAGCTCGTGCAGCGCCTGGTGGATGAAAGCAAAGCATCCGGTACCCATAGCGTGGTCTGGGATGGAACGGATCTCTGCGGCGAACCCGTCTCCAGCGGCTTGTATTACTACAAACTCACCAGTGGTAAATATAGCAGCACCCGCAAGATGATCCTCATGAAGTAAACTACAATACCCTTATAAAAGCAGATAAGCGGCGTTTCGGCGCTGCTTTTTTCTGTCTTAGGGATTATTTTGGAGCTCCGGGCTCGCTATACGGGAGAGGGTTTTATCAGGGTCTGCGCACTACCCGGAATCCGACATAGGCAGATTTGGAGAAGGGTTTGGCAAAGCTGCGGTTGGTGATCCGCATCTCTTGGGGGGATTCGAACCAACTGCCTCCGCGCAGAACCTTATCGGTGCCGTGTTCCGGTCCGGTGAAAGGATCGGGAACGTTGTAGCTATAGGGCGCATACCAATTCCAGACCCATTCCGCAACGTTGCCGCTGAGGTCATAAATCCTGAATTCGTTGGGACTTTTACCTGCCACGGGCTTGGGTTCGCCCCGGCTGTTTCCGGAGTGCCAACCGGCTTCGTCGGCAAGCTCGGATCCGCTATAGATCTGGGCAGGAGAGTTGTTTTTGCCTCGGGCGGCATATTCCCACTCGGCTTCGGTGGGCAGTCTGTAGCCATCGGCAGAGAAATCGCAGCTAAGTTCATCATTCCAATATTCATAACAAGGCCGGAAGCCATCCAGCAGACTCTTTTCGTTGCACCAATCCACCGCTTCGTAGAAGCTGATATTGTGCATGGGTAGGCTGGCTCCCTTCACCTGCGCAGGATTCGAAGTATAGACCATATTCCATTCTGCCTGCGTGATTTCCGTGCTACTGATCAGATAGCCGCGAACCTTCATCCGAAGCTGGGGATATTCATCCGAATCTCCACCCACACCGATGCGGCCGAGACTGATGGTGTCGCCGGGAATGCTGATCATATCCAGAGGACTGTTGCGAACCAGATCTTTGCTACGATCCGCAACGGGCTCCACCTTCTCCAGCACCGTGAAACGGGCTTTGGGACGGAATATGGTGTATTTGAGCACGTAGTAGGCCACCACCAGGCTGGAAATCACGATCAAAGCAGTGAAAAGCTTGCGGCTCTTCTGCAGGTCTTCGGGCTCGGCAGTGGAGGATTCCTTTCCTGCTTCCCAGGCAGAATGATAGGAAGGCTTGGCTGGTGGCTCAGGCTCTATAACCGGCTCTGGGATAGGCTCTGGTTCTGGCATGGGCTCAGGTTCAAACTCTATAACAGGCTCGGGCTCGGGAATAGGCTCTGGTTCCGGTTCAATGACCGGTTCCGGGATAGGTTCTGGATCAGGCTCAAAGACAGGCTCGGGAATAGGCTCTGGTTCGGGCTCAGGGATGGGCTCAGGTTCCACAATGATAGAGGGTTTGGGGAGGGTGGTGAGCACGGATTGGAAGGGTTGGTTTTGCTCCAGACGCAGGGCTTCCCGCAGCTCGGAGATGCTGCCAAAGCGCAAAGATGGCTCCAGCATCAGGCATTTATTTAGGATGCTGAAGAGCCAGCGAGGGATGGGTGAACCCAGCATCTCGGGGTCCAGCACGGGTTTATTGAAGCTTAGTTCTTTCTGACGCAGGTAGTTATCTTTGGGATTGCAGTTCCAGGGCAGGAGTCCGGTGAGCATCTGATAGGCGATCACACCAAAAGAATACTGGTTTGCCGCGGCGCTTAGTTCATCTCCACGATACTGTTCCGGAGAGAGATAGAGCACGGGATGCAGGCTGCTTTCGCTATCCACCCGCAGCCAACTGAGCTTGGATTTGCCAAAGCCCAGGACTTTGAGCTGCAATTCGGAGGAGATCAGGATATTGGAGGGATTCAGGCAATTGTGGTAGATCCCCAGGCTGTGAGCATATTCCAGAGCTTTGAGCAACTGGTTGATCAGCATCATGCCGCCCTCAAGGCCAAAGGTGCGTCCGGCGCGGGGATTTTCTGCCAGCTTGGATTCCAGGCTGTAGGAAGGGAAATACTCCATCACGCTGTAGAGCTTGCGATCTTCCTCAAAGGAACTCAGGTGGCGGATTATGCAGGAATGACCCAGCTTCTGGCCGGTCTCCGTCTCATGATAGAGGATCTCCAGCTGTTCATCCCAATCTGCACACTTGGGCTCAATGGTCTTGATCACGGCTTTGTCGCCGGAGAAGTAATTCTTGCCCAAATAGGTGATATAGCGCTTGTTACGGCTTAGCGTCTCGAGAATAATGTAGGCGTTTGAACCGGTCTGCTGTTCCATAATCTCCTAATCCCGGCTGAAGACGGGGACACCTTTTTTGAGCACTTGAGTGATCTGAGAGCTGCCAAAGTGGTAAGGGATATAATCCAGGGAAGGGATGTCCCATAGCACGATATCGGCTTGTTTGCCGATCGCCAGGGAACCGAGAGAGTCCTCTCTGCCAATGGCTTTGGCGGCATTGATGGTGGCAGCGGCAAAGGCTTCGGAGGGCGTCATGCCCATCTGCAGGCAGGCCAGGGTCATGGTGAAGGGCATGCTATCGCAATTGCAGCTTCCGGGATTGTAATCCGTGGCAATGGCAACCGTGAGGCCCTTGGAGATCATATAACGGGCTCTGGCGTAGCTTTGGGCCCGCAGGGAGAAGAGAGTGCTCAAGGTCGACCGCTCCTTCATCTCGCGCATGAGTTCCGACCCGGAAAACAGAGCGGCATCCAGATTCCCCTCATCTTCCTGGGAGGAAACCTCGGTTTGGCTCTA
>JAZHDE010000090.1:0-5977 GCA_036584515.1 Candidatus Cloacimonadota bacterium
TACCAACCAAAGATCTTGGCATGAGTCACTGGCATCTCCACAGTCTTATCGGTCTTGATGCCTTGCAGAGCCAGAACTTCAGGTGGGAAGCTGATAAAGCCTGTTCTGGTATGAGTCTCGTGAGCTTCAATTGTCACGGCTGCCATGCTTCCGATCAGATCGGCTGAAACATTCTGCCTGGTGCTGAAGACTAGCAGATCTTTATGGGGTCCACATGCTGCTTTGGCATAAACGTCATTGATCAGATGGCGGTTGATCACCGGTTCTCCCAGCTCATTCAGCTTGGTATAGAAGGTTACATTGAGATTGATCAGAGATACAGTTGTGGTGGGAATTCTCACGCTATCTGCCATAAATCCGATGTTCTTCACCTCTGGAATTACCTGTTCCAAAGCTTTGGTCACTCCTGTGGTGGAGAGGATGATGTTATTCATAACGCTGCGGGTCTTGCGCAGGTCTGTAGCAGAGGCTTTGGGAACGCTATCCAGGATGGACTGAGTATTTGTGGCAGAGTGAATGGTGCTCATCGAAGCAGTCACGATTCTGGAGGTTTCCGCATTGTCCAGTAAGGGTTTGATCATGTAAGAAAGCCCTGTTGTAGTGCAGGAAGCAGCAGAGATAATATGATGTTCATGGGGGTTAAACTCCAAGTGGTTGATGCCGTAGATCATGGTCTTGGCATCGGCGGGAATCCCGGTCTTGGCTTTGAAGGGTGCACTACAGATTACTTTGATGGCTCCTGCATCCAGATGACCCCGCAGGCAAGCTTTGCCGGAATCTGTTGTCGGCTGGGGATCGAGGAAGGTTCCTGTGCAATCCACCACCACTTTCACGCCCTCATCCAGCCAGTTGATATCCTTGGGATCTCTGGCTTTGCGAAGAATCTTCACATACACGCCATCAATTTGTAAGATAGGGGTAACGGGATCCAATACCTTGATTTCGGCTTTGGGACCCACCACGCCATAGAGAAACTTGTGAATGGAGCCGTAAGTGCTGTCTGTTTCGATCACTTGGAGCAAGTCGTCCAGGTTTGTGCCCAAGTCACGCCCACAATTCACAATGATACCCTCATAGTTCTTGAGGTGGATCTGGTTCCAAAGCAGGAGTTTACCAATCCTTCCCAGTCCATTGATACCCAGTAGTTTCTTGTTTCGCAAGCTCAGATTCATGGTTCTGATCTCCTTTTATCTCTTATATTTGTTGTTTGTAATAATGCACGCTTTGCAGCTGATAGTGCCCCAGGTAGATTTTACCGCTGGTTGCATCCAAGGCTATTTTATCTCCCGCTCTCAGGATTGTTCCACCAATCGTGCAGAGAGCCTGAGAATCCAGCACCACCATATCCCTGCAGTTAACCACACCGATCAAGCCGAGCCGGGTAGCAGTTACTGCCGCATGGGAAGTTACGCCTCCCCGGGAAGTGAGCAGACCCTGACACTCAAAAAGCAGGGGAATATCGTCCGGAGCTGTATCCGGCCTCACCAGGATCAAGCTCTCACTGCTTTGCTTATAGCTTTGAATATCCTGTGCTGTCATCACGATTATGCCATTGAGTGCTCCCTTACCGATGCCAATCCCTGAGGCTAAAAGACTCAAGATTTCATTCTCTGCACCCAGAACTTGATAATCCGGAACTTTTTGGATCACCTGATTGCGAGTTTGCAGGATATAGAGCTGGTCTTCAGCTTTGCCTTCAAAAGTGAATTCGATCTCTTGGTGAGGATAGTTCTTTTCCTGGATCAACTGAGTGGCTATCCTGTGGACTCTGTTGTAAATTGCTGGAAAGTCTTTCTCCAGTGAGAGCTCTGTTTCTGAAGCACTCTGAAGTCGTTGTGCCTCTGAAATGGGTAGAGTGTGAACCAGTCCAGCCACCACGTCTTCTCCCTGGCTGCAGATAGTGAAGTCACCATTCAGGCAGATCCCAGATTCAGGATTCCAATCTGCATGGGTAAAGAGCACGCCGCTCCCACTTTCCAGAGATATGTTGCCCATTACCATTTTTTGCACGATTACAGCAGTTCCCCAGTGCTCCGAGATATGGAGTTTGGCACGGTAAATCCTGGCACGCTCAGTATTCCAGCTATCCAGCACGTGCGAGATGGCAAGATAGATCTGACGGAAGGGATTCTGTTCCAAACAGACCCTGTGTACAGCTAAAACTGCTTTGTAGTCATCCACCATGGAGCGCATCTGTTCGTCCGTAAACTGAGTCTTTTGGTTCACGTTGAAGCGTTGCTTGTGATCCAGCATAACTTGGTCAAACTCATCTCTGGGAATCCCGTGTGCCATTCCCCAGCTTTGGATCAAGCGCCGGTAGCAATCCCACGCAGTCCAGCCGTAATTGGGCATGCGGGAAAGCCCCAGAGTGATCTCGTCGTTCAAGCCAATATTTAGGAAAGTATCCATAGCCCCGGGCAGGCTCATGGGAGCACCGGAGCGAACTGAGAGCAGTAAAGGCTTGTGGGGATCACCAAACTTCAAGCCGGTTTCCAGTTCCAAGCCTTCCAAGTTTTCGCCTAGCAATCTGTCGAACTCGGCGGAGATATCAGGATGCTTGTTCACTATATCCCGGTTTCGGAAGAGATCAGTTGTCAGCACAAAGCCTGTGGGGATGGGAAATTCATACTGATGCATTCTCTTGAGATAGTAGGCCTTGGAGCCCAGTAATACCTGGTTCTCAATCCTGGAATTCTTGGAGCTAAGATGGAAGAAAAGAGTATCAGGATCGTAGTTCATCAGCTTCTGTACATCTTGGGGACTGAAAAGCACCGTCATAGTGGAAAGGCTCTCCAAGATGTGAGTGATGAAGCCATCCAAACCTTGCACCAGGAATGACTTACTCAAAAGCTCACGATAGAACTCTTCAGCAAATCTCTCTCTCGAAGCGCGGTCTTTCTCTCCCTTGAAGATCTGTCTCAATTCTGAATCGTAAAACCGATAGTAGTATTCGTTTATGATCTCATTAACGCTGTCTTTGAGCAGCTTAAAGATATCCATATACTGATCCAGAGAGGCATTGCGGTTGCGCTCCAGAGAGATCAGCATGTCCAAAGCCGAACCAAAGGCATCGCTGGTTACTCTTTCCTGTCTCATGGCAAAATCATAGAGCTCCAGTATCCGGATGATCCTCTTCAGAGTTTTTCCGTTGATATACTCCAGATTGAGCTGAGCTATGCTGTTCTCAAAGAGTCTGCGGATCACATTCTCCAAGCGGAAGATCATTCCCATAGCTTCCAGCTTGGGCTCTTTGTAGCTTCCATACATGGAGGGGATTCCGGCGGCGATGTGACGCTTGTAATAGATGTTTTCCCAGGCTTCACTGGGCTTGGGATCAAGCACAGTGGCATTGAGCAGGCCGATATAGTTCAGCATCTGGCGTATAGAGCTGTCATAATCCCGGCGTATCAGGCTCATTCTCAGCCGGTTCTGTTCCTTGACTTTAAAGAAAGGGTAGTGAGCCAGGAACTTCACTACGTCGTAGGGATCCAGATTGTATTTATCCTTGAGCAGGAAGTGGCAGTAGGCAAGGTGCCGCAAGCGTTTCAGGCAGACATCACTTGAGTCCTTTGGGAAAAAGCTTTCCACCTTTTGCCAGGAGAGATTGAGAAGCTGCCCGGTTGTGAGGCTCAGGCTATCCAAGAAATCCCTGGTTGCCTGGCTTTGTTTTTGGGTAATCGAATCAGGGCTGGATACATAAGCCCAAACATCCAGAGGGAGCAAATCCCTCAGAGGTTCAGGATTAAGATCTATCCAGTACTGCAATATCCTTTCTATCAACCGGATATGAGTGTTGTTGCTTTCGGTATGAATCTGTTTTCTGAGGAAATGGATCAGCCTGTCTTCTCTCTGGCAGAGTTCATCCAGACTGGTGCTGGTATCCCGGATTTCCCCTTCTGCACCAATTTCGTTGTAAAAGACGGGGAAAAGCCTTAGCAAGTGCTTACTCTGCACATAGATGGGCTTGAGCTTGGCATTGAGAAAAGCGGAAACATCCTTTTGAAAGAAGTCGGTATCCGCAATAAATACTCCCTCTCGGGTGAGGCTGATCACTGTGAAGGCCACGAGATCTTTATTTTGCAGGGGATTCAGAGCTATAAGCTCGAGAAGTATCCGTAGGTGTTTTACATGGTTCTTGTCAACCACTATCTGCCAGTTCTTGTCGATCCCGATCTTTCCCGGTGCACTGAAACCCAGATCGACAATAAACTGCATCAATTCCTTGGTTAATCCGGGATCATTCTCGCTTAGGATAGCTTTGGCGATGGTCTCCATGCAATCCAGCACTATCCCGGGATGACTGGGTTGCAGGCCTTTCAGAGTCTTGAAGACTGAATCGAGTAAGTCGCTTTGTTCGGAGCGTTCCAATTTATTGAAGAGCCCTGCAAGTTGACGATTCAGATCCCACAAAAGATGATCCATCATATTGTGCATACCTGGTAATGAAAGCAGGAAGATGATGAAGTGAACCCGTTTAACAGAGCTCTTAATCTCAGAGATTCTATCTCTATGCCAGATTGCCAATTCGCTGAAAGCAGGGACATCCTCAAAGCGCTTGCTCTGGATATCTTGCTTTAAATCCTGATAGTTGATATCGAAGCTGGATGATCCTGCTAGTGCGCCGGCCCAGCTACTCAGATCAGCAGTGTTTTCCCAGAAAAGCAGGTTGTCCTGTAGGACTTGACAGACCAAGTCCAATGCTGCTTCGGATTGATGCGCAGAGTTTACCTTCAGTAGAGCTCGCTTGAGCTGTGAGCTTGATTCGATAAAAAGCCGTGGAGCTTCTCTGCGCCATTCCTGCAGCATGTTCAGGATAGTCTCAAAGTGCCCTTCTAGAAGCATCGGATAGGATATCAGAGCCTGAGTAAATTCCAGGTAATCATCAATGAGCTTTATGCCTGTTTTCTGGCTGATACACAGGCTCCACAAGCGCTCATAATACGAGATTAGGGCGGATATGATCCTCAGCTTGTCCTCATGACCGGCGAAAAACCACAGATCTCCCAGCACACTCTGGCGCATCAGATCTCTACAAATATCAGGATTAACAAAGGGATGAAACAGCTCTTCCAAGAATAGCTCAGCTCGCTGGTGGATGCCATATTGAGCCTGGCTGATTTCCAGAATATGCAGAGCTTCTTCATCCATCACGATCTCATGAACCTTGGTAATTTCCAGGTTCTGAGATAATGCCTTGGAGTCTATGGTATCCAATTCCTAAACCTCGATAAGTATTACATACCATCAAACACCCCACCACTTTATAATATCGGTTCTTTCTGTCAAGGAGCTTGTACTGTTTTGTTTCTTCATCAGGACTTATGAGCCTAAGCTACTGTGGATCAGACCAATAGCTCGCTCGTTTAATAGTAAAGCCGTAAACTACTGTAAGATATGCAAATCCTTAGCTCTCGCTAAAGAATCGCTAAGGGATCGTTAAGGCTACGCTAAAGAATCGAGTAGGAGAGCAATTGGAAGAGAGAAATCTCTGGACAAAAAACCTGAGGCTCACAGTCTGGGTTTGGGAGGTAAGTATGACTTACAAAGTAGTATTAATCAAGATTGATCGTCGCAGTACCGAGGCCGGTAAGGTGCAGAACATTCTCACCGATCATGGCTGCAGCATCAAAGTCAGATTGGGCCTGCACGAAGTATCCAAGGAATTCTGTGCCAATGATGGACTTATCGTTTTGGAAGTCGAAGGTGCCGATATTGACCGGATGATCGAACAACTCAATGCCATAGAGTATGTTCAGGCTAAGCTGATCGAGATGTAAGAAAGGCCTTTTTCAGTTACAAGAGCCGCTCTTCGGGGCGGTTCTTTTTCGTCCATACCTATATTCCTCACATCTTCCCACTACCTTTTGTCAGTATCAGGTAGTCAAGTTCATTCACTTTTTGTGGGATATCTCACTTTAGCGTAGCTCCCTGTTATTCAGACTTTCACGTCTAAGACGGGCTTGTTGTTAAATAATTC
>JAZHDE010000091.1:0-5944 GCA_036584515.1 Candidatus Cloacimonadota bacterium
TGCTGGTGGTGGGGTTGAAGGGATTGGGGAAGATCTTCTGAATACCATTCGCAGTAGCAGGAATGGCAGGAGGTGTGCTGGGTTCGCCATAGGTAACCGTGGCAATCACGGGACCGTGGAACTGAGTGCTACCGGTCATATCGACGTTTTCAAGCCAGTAGTAATAGGTTCCTGAGGCGAAGATCTCTTCATCGACATAGGTGTAAACCTGAGTAGAGGAAGTGTTGTGAGCCGGGACAAAGGTGTTGAACATCACGGCATTCTCGAGATAGGGGGTTTCAGAACGGTAAACTCTGAAGCCGGCTACGTTGGTCTCAGACTGAGTGATCCAGTGCAGCTCCACAAAATACTGAGCATTGGGAACGGCTGTAAATGAAGAAAGCTCGATGGGAAGGGTGACAATACCCTCAACAAAGGTAGTGGTGCCAGATACAGTGCCATCATAATTGTTGGCTGTAGTATCCAGGGTATTTCCATCCAGCATCCAATATCCGGTCAAACCAGGTTCATCGCCATTCAATGTTTTATCGTAGTTATCGCTGATCTCAGCACCTGTTCTGATATCGTTCCATACTCTGACATCATCTATAGCACCCCAGAAAGTGAGTCCTCTTCCATCTCTCAGATCACCCAAAGTGAGCTGATTGTTCCAAGAGTAAAGAGTGCCTGCTGGAGCAGAAGCGACGGAAACGCCATTAATATACAAGGTTACAGTGCCACTTCTTGCTGCGGAAACGGCTATATGGTACCAAGTAGTTGTGTTGAAACCAGGGATAACGTAGGTGATCTGAGGATCGTTGGCTCCAAATGTTCTAACTAAGACACTGTTGCCAAGGATACTTACCCACATTGGCTTCTCAGTAGCTGCTGAAGACCCAAAGATTGTTCTTCCAAACTGTACCACACCGGTAGCAGTCAGGTCGCCGGGTTCGCCAGTTTGTGATACTGTGATATCATTGGTTCTAAACCAAGCTTCGACCGTGAATGAAGTTGTTACATCCGAAGTCATGTTTCCGATCGTAATGCAAGTTTCTCCATCAAAATCAAAAGCCTGATCTTGCGCCCACACCATACCTACCGTCGCCAATAGGGCCAGTAACAAAAATAAACGTATGTGTTTCATAATTCCTCCTGAAAACACGTGTATTAAGATTCCTTTTCTAATTTTCACTTCTATGGGATCGACCCTAGGGTACGAACCTGACTACAAACTACATCCCCCCTTCAGGATGTCAAGATATATTTTTCTGTTTTTCTGTGTCTTAGAGCTATTCTGGTGTATATTCTTCCACCCCCGGCACCGCACCTATGGCGCATACCACTATATAACACGGTGTTATATCGCTCATTAGAGCTAATACCAGCGATCAGATCATTGTGGAAATTCGTAGACACGTGATCCAAAACTAATTTTAAGGTTAAGTATTATTTAATACATGGAAGTCACACTCTAGTTCCGGGAAGGCAGGCCACTCCGATACCCAGACCCACAATTCGTCATCCCTGAGAATTGTTTCAAACGTGCAAAGCCGGTTGAAACTGTGAGTCTCCACGTCATCATTCTGGTTTTCACTCCTTGGGCATCCAATTCACCCCAAAGCCTCTCTTTGATCAGCTTTGGGGACATTGAGATAAGTGTTCTTCAGAAGTTCCAGCTAAAACCCAGTCCCGGATATTTTACAGCCGGATGCAGGCTGAAGCGCGGGGTGCTGGCCAGGGTCATTTTTCCTGCCAGATAGCCGATCACAGCTCCGGCGAAGATATCGCTGCTCCAGTGTTTATCGTCGTAAACCCGGGAGAGGCTGGTGAGGCTTGCCACACTGTAGGCCAGCACAGGAACCCAAGCTGTTTCGCGGTATTGCTCTGCCAGGATGGGGGCGATGCTCCAGATCAGAGTGCTGTGTCCGGAGGGAAAAGAACCGGCTTCCAGGCTGAGTCCCGAGCCATTCCAAAAGGCGGGTCCACGCTCTTCATCCGGCCGGTGCCTTTGGGTGGCGAGTTTCAAGCCTTGCGCTGCCGCACTGGCCAGAATAGCACTTTTGAGGCTCAGCAGGCCGGTATCCACTGTTTGAGGGCTATCACAGACGTAGCCCAGACCGGTGGTGAGCAGCAGGGCAGGAAAGACCAGCTTATACTCGCCAAATTGCCGGAAGATTGGGCTGATGGCATCACCAAACTCGCTCTGGTTCCGTTGTGCCAGCTCGCGGAGTTCCTCATCTGCCAGATACAAAGCTCCGCCGATCAGAATCAATCCCCCGGCAGCCAGCCAGTCCTGTGTTTCCCAAGATAGCGGTGCAGTGATGGTTTCTTCCACCGTCTGCGGCCAGGAAAGCAAGTAGGCCTCCAGGTGTTCCTCCTCTGCCGAGGCCCAGAGACCGGTGCAAAAGAGGAGGAAGACGAGGGCAGGGATTAATAGCTTATGCATCGAACTATAAGCTCTTGCTTGTATTGCAGGTCGAGTTCCGTAGGAACGGTATTTCAGGTAGTCTCCGTGGCCTGACCCTGCGAATAGAGTTCCGTAGGAACGGCATTTCAGGTCACTATCCGAGTTAAGACTATTTAAACACATACTTTGTATCATATTCTATCTGGTAACGTTGCAACAGCGTTTCATACTCGTCTTTGAAACTCAATCTATGATGGTGTTGATTCTGATTCTTGATGTAACTACGAACCATCTCCAATTGGCTCTGCGCAACCGAAAAACCGCCAAAACCTTTCTGCCAGCGAAAGGTACCAGCCAACCAGCCCTTTTCATTGATGAATCTGGATGTGTTTGCCTTCACCTTTTGCACAAAATCAGAGAGAGCAAGATCGGGATTCATGCCCACCAGGAGGTGGATATGATCTTCCGTGCCACCAATACAATGGAAAAAATACTTCAGCTCCTTAACGATGCCGGCAGTGTAAGCGTATAATTCCGCTTGCATATCGCTGCGAATCATACTGTCTCTGGTTTCTGTGGCAAAGACCAAGTGGATATAGATCTTTGTGTAGGTGTTTGCCATTCGATCTCCTTGCTTTTGTATGGTGTTTGCAAGATACGGGAAGCTGCGGATTTTGTCAATTATTGGTTCGTGTTTTGATTTCTCTGGGTACATCAGGGCTACCTAAAATGCCGTTCCTATGGAACTCTTCTTGAATCCTCGATCTCCGCATTACTACCTAAAATGCCGTTCCTATGGAACTAAATCCGCTTTGTCAATGATTCGCAGGCTACCTGAAATGGCGTTCCTACGGAACTCGGGTGATGTGCGTGGGATACGTCGGTGCTACCTAAAATGCCGTTCCTTGGAACTTTCTTTATGAGCTACGGTTGTTTATTGAATATCCTTTGATCCTGGCATTCACCCAAACAACTCTGGGTTAGGAATCTTTCTTGCACGTTCCTGCGCAGAGTAAAACCTTCCAAGGAGTAGCTATGAAAGCAGAAGAATGCTATCAGATTATCATGAAGAAGGCGGAGGACAATTCCATCGCTCAATCCCTCAGTGGGATAGCCGGCTGGCCTTTCACGATTGCCACGGATATTGCCGTGATTCCGCTGATCTACGTTCCGCTCTGGGATCGCATCCGCGAGCTTTATGAGCGCAATGGCACTCCTCAGGACGCTGCCACCCGGATCATCACCGGCACTCTCAGCGAGATCTTTGTGGATATCGCATTGGATAAGATTCTGGGCAACGTTCCGCTTTTGGGTATCTATTTCAATGCCATCTGCGCCAAAACCCTCACCTGGCGCCTGGGCACCCTCTTTGCCATGCTCTCCGCCCGGGGAGAAGAGCTGGATGAATCCGTGATCAAAGAATCCATGATCCTGATTCGCCGCACCTTCCCGCAGGATGATATGTTCAAATTCATCACGCCCAATAAGCGGGATTTCATCAGCTTGGTGGAGAGCTTCACAGATCTCAGTAAAGAGGACTACAAGAACCGTGTGGTGGCACTTTTGGAGTATAAAGGCGACGACCAATGACAAAACTGAGCGTCTGCGGTGTGAATTGTGCCACGGATTGCCGGGCTTATGGGATAGAATGCGAAGGCTGCATCGCCTTGGAAGGCAAGGTTTCCTGGGCAGAATTCTACGGGGCTACTCACTGTCCAATATACTCTTGCGTAAAGGACAACGGCCTGGAGTCCTGCGGGGATTGCGGTCAGGCTCCTTGCTTGATCTGGATAGAGACCCGCAATCCGGAAGCCTCGGACGCCGAGTTTCAGGCTGATCTGGATAGCCGCCTGAGAAATCTGGAGAAAAGGAGGCTCAGCAATGGGTAGCAAAAAAGAAACCATGGACTTTCTGGTGGATCAACTCTCCGCTCTGGAAGAGCTCCGCTGGATCAAGATGTTCGGCGAATACGGCATTTATAGCGGAGACAAACTCTTTGCGCTGGTCTGCGACGATCAGTTCTTCCTGAAGCCCACAGAAGCCGGCCGTGCCTGGCTGGGCGAGGTGGAAGAAGGCTTCCCCTATCCCGGCTCCAAGCCCTGGCTCTACATCCCGGAAGATCAGTGGGACGATGCAGAGCGTTTGGTGGAGCTGATCCGCCTCTCCCTGCCCGAGATCAAGCCGGTCAAAAAGAAAGCCAAAAACCCAAAGACTAAAGACTTGACGGATTAGGCAGGATGCAGAGCCTTGCAAACATGAATAATCCTTCTATCAAGTTCATGGCCCGCAAGTATCTGAAGGGTCGTGGCAAAGGCCTGATCGGCAAAACCCATTACCTCACCCTGGCGGGTATAGCGCTGGGTGTGATGGCACTGATCTGCGTAAGTTCCGTGATGAACGGCTTTCAGGCAGACATGGAGAACCGTCTGATCGCTCTCAATCTGAAATGCGGCTCTATAGCCAGAATCAGGAAGAGTTCTCAGACTTCTCTTCCATCATGCACAAACTGGAAGCAGAAGGCTTTCAATCCAGCCCCGTGATTCGTACCGAATTGATGCTCAAGGTGGGCAATCAGATTGCCCCCACGCTATCTTTTGGAGTCGACCCCCGGCAGCACAACAAGGTCAGCCGTCTCTTTCAACCCGCCCGCAGCACCGGTGAAGAGCTCGAACAAGGTATCCTGAGCGGAAGCGTGGATAGCCTCTCGGTGCCCGGCGGAGGCATTGTTCTGGGTGTGGGTCTGGCTTATCAGATGCAGCTTGTGGTGGGCGACAAGGTGCAGGTGCTCTCCCCCGTTTTCAACCAGCCCACCGCCTTTGGCATGATACCCAAGATACGCAGCTTGAAAGTCTTGGCAATCGTCAGCTCCGGCATGCCCGAGTATGATCAATCCCATAGCTACATCCCGCTGGAGACTGCCTCCTATTTCAAAGGCTATTCCCAGGGGATTGACTATCTGGAGATCAAGACGCCGGATAGGAACAAAGCCCGGCTCTACAATCACCGGCTCAAAAAGCTCTTCCCGCTCCAAGTGGTAGAGGATTGGAGCCAGTTTGATCCCTCGCTCTTCACTGCTATGCGCTTTGAGAAGTTTCTCATGATCGTGATCATGCTCTTCATGTATATCATCGCTTCCTTCAACCTCACAGGCAATATGCTCAAGACCATCAGCCTGAAGAAGCGTGAACTGGGTCTGCTAAAAGCTCTGGGCTATCAGGAAAACGAGCTTTCCCGGCTCTTTCTGCATCAGGCAATGATTCTCAGCACGATCGGAATTGCTCTGGGCTTTGTCCTGGGACTATTTCTGCTCTGGCTGCAGATGAGCTTTGGCTTGATTCAGCTCCCCATCTCCGAATTTGAGAGCATCGGGCTGCCCATACAAATTGAGCTTCCCGATCTGCTTTTGGTGCTTATTATATCTTACATACTCACGCTGGCCAGCACTCTGATCCCGCTGGGCCGGCTCAAACAGATAAATGCCGTGGAACTGCTGCGGCAAACGGTTTAAGACAAGGAGAAGGACATGAACAAACAAGAAATGTATCAGATGGTCATCGA
>JAZHDE010000092.1:0-5917 GCA_036584515.1 Candidatus Cloacimonadota bacterium
TCAGCAGTGATCATGCCAATTACGATCAATTGAATCAGAAGCTTACCACCTGGGGTAATGTGAGAGCCTTTGATCTGGTGGAAAATGCCCATGCCAGTTGCGGTTACGCTTTCTGGGATCGTAAAGCAGGTTATGCCTATATGATCGAGAATCCCCGGCTCTACACCGGTTCCCCTGATACCCTCTTTATTGCAGCCGAGCGGATAGAGTACTTTGATCAGGAAGAAAAGGTTGTTGCCACCTTCGATGTAAGAGTCGATAGCCAGGATTATCACACTACCAGTGACTTCCTGCTCTATTTTGTAGAGGAGGAGAAGGCTGTGTTTACGGGTATGCCAGTCTTTAGATCCGGTTTTGCCACTGCCCGGGCGCGGGAGTTTTACCTGTATTTTACTGAACGGGAGCTTCGCAGGGCAGAGCTGGTAGATTCCTGCCGGGTGGATTTTACCGAGGAGGAGGGAGCCGGGCAGACAAACTGGGTCATCGCAGATTATGTTCAGATTGGCTTCAATGGTGATAACCTGAGAGACTTCCGGGCAGAAAACAGAGTATCTTACTATTATCAACAAGAAGAAGAGGGTGAAAAGGATTATTTTCAGAATCGCTCAACAGGGCAGTATCTGGAAGCTATGTTCACACCAGACAATAAACTTGAGTATATCAGAATGCGGGATTCGATCAATGGAGTCTATAAATTCCGCAGTAAAACTTGACAAGTACAGCATTTTAATTAGATTAAACCTTATATGGAACTAAATCAAATCCGAGCTCAGAACCTCGTTAAGATATATGGAAAGCGTACTGTGGTCAACGATCTCAGTATGGATATCAAACAGGGAGAAGTTGTTGGTATCCTTGGTCCCAATGGGGCAGGGAAGACCACCACCTTTTACATGATTATTGGTCTGGCCAAACCCAATTCCGGTAAGGTCTTTTTCCAGGACCGGGAAATCACCCGTATGGCTATGTTCAAACGAGCCAGGCTGGGAATGGGTTATCTGGCGCAGGCTCCCTCTATCTTTTCCAAGCTTACGGTCGAGCAAAACGTTCTGGCTATCCTGCAGACCCTGAAGATTAGCAAAGCGGAGCAGAAGAACCGCCTGGCAGCTTCTCTTGAGGAGCTTAACCTCACTCATGTGGCAAAGCAGAAGGCATACACCCTTTCCGGTGGAGAGAGAAGAAAGCTGGAGATCACCAGAGCTTTGGTGACAAATCCTGCCTTTATCTTTATGGATGAGCCCTTTGCCGGTGTAGATCCCATTGCCGTGGCAGATATTCAGGATATAATCGGTCGCTTGAAAGCCAAGAACATTGGCATCATGATCACAGATCACAATGTAATTGAGACTTTGAAAATAGTGAACCGGGCTTATATTATCTTCGAAGGAAAAATCATAGTATCGGGAACTTCATTGGAGCTAATCAATGATGAAAAAGCCAGGGAAGTATATCTGGGAGAGCGGTTCATGACGAACCCAGTGTTCGAGTAAAGAAAATGAGCGGCTTTGATCACTATCTATCACTCAGACAAAAGCAGGAATTGGCTCTCAAGCCAAAGATGCTGCAATCTCTCAAAATGCTGGCTCTGCCCATTCTGGAGCTGGAAGCATATATAAAGCAGGAGTTAGTCAATAACCCACTTCTGGAGCTGAGAGAAGAAAAAGATGAGGAAGATATCGATGAAGCTACTTTTGATGCCACTGCCCCTGAATCCAGCGTTTCAATAGAAGAATCAGAGACCTGCGACCAAGCTCCTGATACTTTGAGTGAAGCCCGCGAGCTTACAGATATCCTGGACCAGTGGAACGACTTCCATATGAACTACGAGGGACACCAGACAGAGAATGAATCTGAGCATGGCGAAACTCTCATTATGTACGAGGACGACAGCCGGGAGAAATTCCTTCAGCAGCTCTACCCTCTGGATCTTTCTGAGAAAGAGACAGACTATATCACAGAGCTTTTTGAATCCTGCGATAACTACGGCTTCCTGCCGGAAGACTTCTCCATTGTTAACCTGGGGCGTCAGCATGGCTTGAATTCCAGACGCAGTGTGGAGCTGCATCAGATGCTGATGGGTCTGACTCCCAAAGGCATCGGCGCACGCAACCTGGCAGAATGTCTGATGGCTCAGCTCAATCAAGAACAGCTGGAGAATCATGTTTTAGTAGGCATGGTCAACGAGCAGTTTGAAAATCTCATACATCGCAGATATCAGAAAATAGCCTCATTCTACGGTGTTTCTGAGGCCACAGTCATGAATCTGCGGGCTCAAATTGCTCAGCTTGATCCCAAGCCCGGGATGAGACTTAGTTCGGCCAATGCAGCCTATGTTTATCCGGATGTTACCCTCAAACTGATAGATGATGAATATGTGGTGATCATCAACGACCACATTACTCCCAATATCATCATTAGCCAACGCTATAGAAAGCTGATTAGCAGAGGCTGCTTTGACAAAGAGACTATGCAGTTTGTGAGAGAACGGATCAATTCTGCCAAATTCCTGATCAAATCCATCTTCATGCGGATGCGTACACTGGAACGTGTTTCTCTCTCGATCGTAAAACACCAGAGAGACTTCTTTTACAATAGCAGTGGAGTGATGATTCCCCTTACCTACGCTGCCATTGCACAAGATTTGGGTGTGTCAGAATCCACTATTTCCAGAGTCGTGAAACACAAGTATATGGAAACGCCCTACGGTATCTTTGCCTTCAAAGACTTCTTCAATTCCAAAGCCGGAAGAGATGAGAACTACGACAGTGTCTCACGGCAGAGAGTGAAATCCAAAATGCTTAAGCTGATCGAGACCGAAGATAAAAGCTCTCCATACAGCGACCAGGATCTGGTGGATCAGCTTAGGAAGGAAGGCCTGGATATCTCCCGCCGGATCATAGCCAAGTACAGAGATGAACTGGGCATCCTGAATAGCAGATTAAGAAAGAAATAGGAGCATATAGTGCAGAAGCATAAAGTTGTCATTATCGGTGGAGGTCCCGGAGGATACGAGACAGCCATCCGGCTTTCCCAGTATGGTATTGATGTGGCAGTCCTGGAAGGAGAAAGAATAGGTGGCATCTGCCTGAACTGGGGTTGCATCCCCACCAAGACTTTGGTCAAATCGGCAGAGCTATTCACTGAACTCAAGGATTCAGAAGCCTTTGGCCTGCCTTCTATCGAGCTGGATCTGGATTATAGCAAGGTTTGGGAAAGAAAGAACAAGATAGTTGAACAACTTGTCTCCGGCATTGAGTACCTCTTCCGCAAGAGAAAGATACCTGTTATCAAGGACTTTGCAAGCTCAATCAGAAAAGAAGGTAAAGAATACATCATTACCACCGATCAGGCAGAGTATGCTGCCGAATACATCATTGTGGCCACAGGTTCTGGTCCTCGCAGCCTTCCCGGCATCGAGATTGATGAAGTTGACATCCTCTCTTCAACCGGCATTCTAAAGCTCGAGCAACTGCCCAAGAAGCTGGCAGTGGTTGGGGGAGGAGTTATAGGTTGTGAATTTGCCTCGATCTTCTCCAGCTTTGGTGTTGATGTACACGTCATAGAGTTCCTGCCCAGGATTATAGCCCTGGAAGACGAAGAGATATCCAAACGCTTAACGATGGCTCTGAAGAAGTCTGGGATAAAAATTCAGACTGGTGTAGCCGTTCAAACAATCACCAAAACATCCGATGGGTTGGAGCTCAGCCTCTCCAATGAAAACACACTCACTGTAGACAAAGTCCTGCTCAGTGTAGGACGCAGTCCTTCCAATAACATCTCCTGGCAAGGAATGGAGCTCGAATCCAATAGAGGTGCCATTATCATCAACGAGCAAATGCAGACCAATCTGCCCAAGGTCTATGCCATCGGCGACGTCACTGCCAAGCTGCAACTGGCGCACACTGCCAGCAAGCAGGGTTTGATCGCTGCTGCTCAGATCAGAAATGAAATTGAAAACATTCAAGAACACATAGAGCCCCTGATCTACGAAAACATCCCCAGATGCACCTTCACGCATCCGGAGATAGGATCAGTAGGTCTCACCGAACAAGAAGCCCGGGATAAATACGGCGAAATCCTCACCGGGAGATTTCCCTTCACTGCAAATGGGAAGGCAATGTCGATGTCCAATACCTTTGGCTTTGTTAAGACTATTGCCCGTGCCGACACCAAGCAACTTGTGGGAATGCACATCATAGGTCCCCAGGCTGCCGAACTGATCGCTCAGGGCGGGATATTAATCTCTATGAAAGCAAAAGTCTCTGATTTGGAAACACTCGTCTTTGCTCACCCGACCCTATCAGAAGCTCTGAAGGAAGCTCTCGAGGATCTCAGCGGTTTATCTATTCATAAAATCTAAGACAGGAGGAATTAGACATGCAGATTACAATTACTGCCCGTCATTTCGAGCTCACCAAAGCTATTCGTGATTATGTGGAGACATCTTGCCTCAAGCTGAAAAAATACTTTGATCACATCATCACGATTCACGCAACCCTCGCTCTGGAGAACAACCGCAATATCTGCGAACTCTCCCTGCACGCTTCCAAATTTGGCCTGCAGAGTGAAGCTGAGGAAATGGACATGTATCTCTCCATAGATACTGCCGTTGATAAAATGGAGGCTCAAATCAAGAAATTGAAAGACCGGGTAACTGATCATCAGAAAAGGGCTTTGAAGGATCAGTTCGAACCGTTCTCCCGTTCTTCAATCATTTCCGTACCCAAAGACTCCACACCCCATACAACGATCAAAACCAAGCGGGTGGTGGCAGATGTAATGTCACCCCAGGATGCAATAGATAAGTTGCAGGAAACCAAAGGCGATTTCCTGATCTTCCGCAATCTTGAAACTGATAACATAAACGTATTGGTGAAGAAGGACGATGAGCATTACAGGCTCATCGAACCTTAATCTGATAGAACCGAAGGCTCGGTTCCTGTGTTCAACGACGGGAACTGAGCCTTTCTTGTATAAAGGCGATAACGTATGAAAGAAATCAGTGTATACGACTTCTTTGAATCAAAGAAGAAAGACATGGCCCTATCCCTGATCACAGAGCCGGAAACTCTGAACAAAAAGATCAATTCTCCCCACGTGAACCGTCCCGGTCTGGCTCTTGCCGGCTACCTGGAAGTATTTGCCTCAGAACGAATACAGGTCTTTGGGGAGACAGAGATCAGATATCTGCAGAGTCTTTCAGAGGAAGACCTGCTCAGCCGGATGAGGGATGTCTTCAAGACTGATATTCCCTGCGTTATTGTTTCCAAAGGGCTCACCCTCCCGCCGGTGGTGGAGTATCTTGCCAACGACCTCAATATCGCCCTGCTTTCCAGCCGTCTTGCCACCATCAACCTGATGGAGCAGCTTACCCGCTATCTTCACGATATTTTCGCCCTCGAAAAGACTATCCATGCGACACTTCTGGACGTCTTTGGCTCTGGAATACTGCTCACCGGGAAAAGCGGAATTGGCAAGAGCGAGTGTGCCTTGGATCTGGTGAACCGGGGTCACAGCCTCGTGGGAGACGATCTGATAACTTTGCGGTTTGTGGACGATGTCCTGGTCGGACGCTCGGGCAAGAACTTTGGCCACTTTATGGAGATCAGGGGAGTGGGTTTTGTCAACGTGGAGAGAATGTTTGGGATCGAGCGGGTTCGCACCCAGAAGACAATAGATCTTCAGATTGAGCTCATGCCCTGGCAGGAAAACATGGATTATGAGCGTATCGGCCTCAGCAACAGCTATGCGGAGCATCTGGGCTGCAAAATCCCGATCATTTACCTACCTGTTTCTCCGGGAAAAAACGTCTCTGTGATCGTCGAGGTCGCTGCCATGAACCTGATCCTGAAAAACGTAGGTTACGATGCCGCAGAAGATTTTAACCGCAAACTAAATGAAGAGATCAGACAGAAGA
>JAZHDE010000093.1:0-5864 GCA_036584515.1 Candidatus Cloacimonadota bacterium
TGATCCTCGGCGAGACCGGGACCGGCAAGGAGGTGATCGCCCGCGCCATCCACCTTTTCAGATGGCAGGCGGTGGTTTTAACCACCGTATATAGTGATAGATACGACAATCACTCCATTTACCGGAACGGGACTCTGGAGGGGGATTTCAATCCGCCTCCTTTAGAGTTTTCCAATATCTGTCTGCCCGAGACTATTTCCCCATCCACCTCCACGTCCCCACGTCACCACTTCACCACGTCACCACTTCACCACGTCACCAGCAATCGTACATCGTACATCCTACATTCTACATCCTACATTCTACATCGTACATCGTAAATCCTACATTCTACATCGTGGCATTTCAGATAGCACACTACCCATCAATTCATTTTTGGGTTAAATCCCATACCTGACATAGAGACCCGGTGCAATACCCAAGCCTTTTTGAGGGTAGCGCGGGAAAGGGGAGCATGGGTATCGCAAAGCGGGGGAGGAACGCCTTTATGATCCAGAATCCAAGCCCACCTGAGACAAAAAAAGCGAGAGAGGATCGGAATCCTCTCACGCATTTGGTGGTAAAAACCTTATTAACAGCTTGACACCATACAAGTTTAAATTAATCAGGTTACCTAAAGACAAAATAATAAAATGAAGTCTGGAGGTCAAGAAAAATGTTAGAAAAGAAGTACAGACTCGGCATCGACCTGGGCTCAACCTCGATTGGATGGGCATTGATCGAACTTGACGAAAATAGTGAACCCTATGGTATCACTAAACTGGGAGTACGCATTTTCCCAGA
The DNA here is from genome assembly GCA_036584515.1 of Candidatus Cloacimonadota bacterium. GTDB lineage: Bacteria > Cloacimonadota > Cloacimonadia > Cloacimonadales > Cloacimonadaceae > PHBP01. The sequence continues at coordinate 784 of JAZHDE010000093.1, forward strand.
CGGCAGAGACGATAAATCCAAAGAACCCCTCAGTGTGTCCCGCAGAATCAAGCGGGGCATGAGACGCAATCACGATCGCTACCTTCAGCGCATGCGCAAGCTTCTCAGCATCTTTGAAGAGAGCGGGTTCATACCCCAGGACACCGCTCAGAGAAAAACCCTCTTCATGAAAGACCCTTATGAGCTCCGATCTATGGCACTGGATCAAAAGATCAGCCAGGATGAATTTGCCAGAGCAATTCTTCACTTGGCAAAACGCCGGGGATTCTTAAGCAACCGCAAGGCTGCCGATGACAAAGAAGCTTCTGCCTTCAAAGCTGCCATCAGCAACTTCATTGAGCAGCTTGAAAAGACAGGCTCCCGTACAATCGGAGAATATCTCTACAATAAAACCAAAGATATTCCTCTCCGGCACATGGCTCCATCACTGAGATTCCGATATGATGCAAAGCTACCAGATGATGAGCGTGTGTTCCCCCGCCGGGACTTGGTGATGGCTGAATTTGAACAGATTTGGGAGAAGCAGGCACAGTATCATCCGGAACTTACTGCCTCCCTCAAGGCAGAAGTCTTTGCAGCCATCTTCTATCAAAGACCTCTCAAATCACCTTCTAAAGGTAAATGTATCTTCTTCCCCACAGAAGAACGGATTGCCAAAGCTCATCCACTCTTTCAGGAGTTCAGAATTCTGCAGGAAGTCAATAACCTCAGGATCGAGCTTATCTTTGAGCAGCGCTTCAGGGATCTGGCAGCCGAGGAAAAGATGCTTATCTACGGAATTCTGGAGCATACAGAGACAAAGAAACTCAGTGCCTTGCGCAAAGACATTTTCAAAGTTCAGAAGGATGAGTACAGGTTCAATTATGAAACCGAAAATCGGGACTCCCTGAAGGGGAATCTTACCAACATCGCCTTTAGCAGCAAGAAAAGAGCTTTGGCTTCCGAATACTGGAAGACAATATCCACTGATGAAAGGTCTTCTTTGGTCGAACTTCTGATCTCCGACAAAGACGATCAGGCAATTTCCAAAGAACTCAAAGCCAAAGGCCTTTCTGATGAACTGATCGAAGAGCTTATGAGTACCAGCCTTCCCTCAGACTATGCCAATCTTTCAAAAAAGGCAATTGAAGCTATCCTGCCCTACATGAAGCAGGGAGATAAATACCCTGATGCCTGCCTCAAAGCCGGATTTGCACACAGCGAGACCTTCAATGGAGAGGTTTACCCCGATGGAGATCTGCCCTATTATGGTGAATTGCTCAAGAGCTCCGTGCTTCCTACCGGAAGAAAAACCGGAGATAAGGAAGCGGACGAGCATGGCAAGATTGGTAATCCCACAGTTCATATCGCACTGAATCAGCTTCGTAAGCTCATTAATGCACTAGCAGATAAGTATGGTGCTCCCTCCCAGATCGTTCTTGAGCTGGCAAGAGACCTAAAAATGAACAAAGAGCAGAAAGAAGAGTATAATAAGCGGCTGAACCGTCAAACCAAAGACAATCTCAGAATCGAGGAAGAACTGCGGAAGATAAGTGTGGTGAACAACCGGGAGAACAGAACCCGATACAAGCTTTGGGAAGAACTCTCTCAAGACCCGCTGGAACGCAAATGCGTATATTCCGGAAAGCTTATTCCCATTGAAAAACTCTTTGGACCAGAGTTTGAGCTTGAACACATCCTGCCAAAATCCCGCACTTACGACGACAGCATCTCCAATAAGACCATCAGCTACTACGCTGCCAATCGTTACAAAGGCGAACGCAGTCCCTTTGAGGCTTTTGGAGCATCAGCCGATAGTTACGACTGGAATGCCATATCAGAGAGAGCCGCCAGGCTTCCCCATAACAAACGCAAAAGATTCCTGAAGGACTCGATGGATAACTTTAAAAACGAATCTGAAGTCCTTGCCCGGATGCTCAACGACACCCGCTATATGTCTCGCATAGCACGTCATTACATGTGCCACGTGTGTGGAGATAAAAACGTCTGGGTTATCACAGGTCAACAAACCGCCATGATTCGCAAGAAATGGGGGCTCGAGGCAGTCCTTGCCGAAGGTGACAGCGTTGCCAAAAACCGGGCAGATCACCGTCACCACGCCATCGATGCCTTTGTGATCTCTATGATGACCCCCAGCCTCATAAATAGGTTCAGCAAGTCGGTCAAGAATAGCCAGACCAGATTTCTGGAAAGATTGGGTGAACCCTTCCCGGGCTTTTCCCACGAAGATTTCAAAGCTATGGTGGATAGAATTCTGATATCTTTTAAACCAGATCAGCCCAAGCCCGAATCTCTAAGGAAGCGAGTTCAGACTGCTGGTCCATTAATGAAAGACACTGCTTATGGCTTTATTGGCATTGACCCCAGGAATAGCAAGTATTCTCTTTATTCTGAAAGGGCTCTTATTACTGGTTTGAAAGTTCAAGATGTGGAATTCATCATTGACCCCACAATAAGAGAACAGCTTAAGTCATTATGCTCAGATGGTCCTGACAAGAAAGTGTTTAAGGATAGGCTTGATACTTGGTCAAAGAAGAACAATGTAAGAAGAGTAAAATTAGCTAATCGTGTGAACCCCAAGACCATGATACCAATAAAGGATAGGCAGGGTAAAGTATTCAAGTTCTACAGCTCAGACGAGAACCTCTTTATCGATATCTATACTACAAACAGACCCGAACACAAAGGCAAGTGGTTTAGTGAGATAGTAAAAAGTTACAATGCTCACCAGCCTGCTTTTCTTCCTGAATGGAAGCAAACCCATCCCATTGGTAAGTTAATAATGAGACTCTACAAGAACGATATGGTTGCGTTCGATGGTCCAGAAGGTACCAGAGAGATTAGAAGAGTTAGACAGATCAGCAAGGGGAACGTATTCTTAAGAGGCTTAAGCATCGCTCAAAGGAGTGATGGGCTTGGTGATGATGTGGGAGAAGAATTCTCTCCCAATCAATTGCAGAAGCGAAGAGCTGTGAAGGCGGGAATTGACATACTGGGTAGAGCATTCGATCCATTGTGGAGCAGAAAGGATGCGAATACTTGAAATCGATAAAGTCGGGCTCAGCCTCTCCGTACAAAAAGGCTTCCTGATAGTAAAGTCAGATGAAGGGGAGCAAAAGACTCCCCTCGATCTGATCGACGTGGTGATTATCAATAGTTATGGGGCGATGATCTCAAATCAAGCTCTGATCCGGCTCTGCGAACAAAACATCCCCCTTGTTCTCTGCGGTAACAACGCCAATCCCCTGGGTATGTTGCTTTCTCGAAATGAAAACGTGTATCGTAAACAACGCATCACAGCTCAGATCGAGGCAAGCAAACCATTCTGTAAAAGGCTATGGCAACAGGTGGTCTCTGCGAAGATACGCAATCAAGCTCTGGTATTGGCGAACCATCAATTGCAATCCAATGATCTGCTCCTCCTGGCTAAGAAAGTTGGCTCTGGGGATCCGGAAAATCTGGAAGCACAGGCTGCCCGGATTTACTGGCCCCGGCTTTTTGGTAAGGGCTTCAAAAGAGATCAGGATCAACCGGGCTTAAATGCCCTCCTGAATTATGGTTATGCCATCCTTAGAGCTGCCTTTTGCAGAAAGATTGTTGCCTCTGGCTTGCTTCCGGAATTGGGTTTGCATCACCGCAATCAGATGAATCCCTATTGCCTGGCAGACGATCTCATGGAACCCTACAGACCTTTTATTGATCAGAAGGTAAAGGAACTCTCTTCCGGAGATAGCTTGGAAATCACTCCCTCTCTGAAAAGAGCATTGATCAGCATTCTGGATTACAGGCTGGTACATGAGGGTACTAATCAATATCTACACAATAGCATCGGACTATGCGTGCAATCTATGGTGGAGGCTTATGGCACGAAAACCCAAAAAATCACTTACCCAGAGTTCAGTGCTCAATGGGTACAGGTTGATGTGGCTGATGGTGATGTTTGACCTCCCTGTGGTAAGCAGGGAAGATAGGAGCATAGCAAATAAATTCCGGCACAATCTGGAGAAAGAAGGATTCAGTATGTGCCAGTTTTCCGTCTATGCCCGCTTCTGCGGTCCAAGGGAACGCACGGAAAGAATCTATCGTTTGATAGAGAGCTTTCTTCCCGATAAAGGTAAGGTCAATCTGATCATGTTTACCGATAAGCAATTTGGCCAGATTGTTCAGATAGTCAACCGGAAGAAGAAGAAATCCAAAGAAAACCCGGATCAATACCTGATATTTAGCGATGAAGAGCTGGATTTGTCAGAACACGACTAAACTCAACGCATTACTAACTAATACGTTGGAGCGGCTCTAAATCACTATATAACTGTTTGGTGTCAAGCTGCAACGGAACAATGCACCGAGCTTGTGCAACGATAAAATCACTATATAACTGTTTGGTGTCAAGCTGCAACTGTTACTCAGGATCACGTCACGCAACGCTTAAATCACTATATAACTGTTTGGTGTCAAGCTGCAACGGAAACCCTTGGGGCTTTTTTTTTGTTAGTAAATCACTATATAACTGTTTGGTGTCAAGCTGCAACAGCACATAGTATCCCCGGGCTGTCTCTATAAAATCACTATATAACTGTTTGGTGTCAAGCTGCAACAAATACTGCTTATATTCGCCCAACACCTTTAAATCACTATATAACTGTTTGGTGTCAAGCTGCAACATGTTTCCGGCAAGGTTTGTGATTTTACGGAAATCACTATATAACTGTTTGGTGTCAAGCTGCAACAATCCTACATCGCTGAGTGCCACGAGAAGGAAATCACTATATAACTGTTTGGTGTCAAGCTGCAACTTGGCATCTAGTGGCCTTCATCTTTCCCCCAAATCACTATATAACTGTTTGGTGTCAAGCTGCAACAATACTTGGAAGGTGAATTTGTAAACCTCAAAATCACTATATAACTGTTTGGTGTCAAGCTGCAACTGGACGGGGTGATTGTTGCCGTAACTAAGAAATCACTATATAACTGTTTGGTGTCAAGCTGCAACAGCTTTGCAGTGTTATTGCTTGCATTCAGTAAATCAAGGGGCAGGGGAATTTCGAGGCGTTGCAGGGCCGCTGGCCCGGCGTTTTCTG
>JAZHDE010000094.1:0-5835 GCA_036584515.1 Candidatus Cloacimonadota bacterium
CCGCAGGTAGGCCATCTCGTTGCGCGTGAAGGCCGTGAAGCGCGAGCGCATCAGGCTTGCCAGAGTGCTGAGTCAGAGTGATTATGGCAGTTACCGTCAGCTCTTCCTGATCTACACAACACTTTCAACCATCCTGCTTCTGGGCTTGCCTCAGAGCATGCTTTACTTCATTCCCAAACTTAGTGATGAAGCTCAACGACGCAGATTCATAGCTAGAAGCGTTGATCTGGTGAGTCTCTTGGCCTTGATCATGACAATCACCATTCTGATCTTCAGACCTCTGATCAGCAAAGCCTTTTCCAATCCTCAATTGTATCCCCTGCTCATAGTATTTGCTTTCTACCCTCTATATATGTTCGTGAGCCAGATCTACAGCGCTATTATGATGGGGAGGAAACAAGCCGATAAAGTGGTAAAATTCTCGATCTTCTCAATGGCAACCGATCTGGTTCTCATTCTCGGCACAGCAGTGCTGATCAGGAAATTGGAGTACATAGTCCTGGGACTTATGATAGCTGCCTTTGCGCAGTGGCTCTACGCCCGAATCAGTCTCAGGAGAGAGGGCTCTGCTTATGAATTCAATTGGGATGAATACAAGCGGCAATTCAAATATTCTTTACCAATAGGACTATCGTCCATCATTGGGATACTAGCAGTTCAATTGGACAAGATCGTGATATCTGGCTACTTTAACCCTGCCCAGTATGCTGTTTTTGCCGTGGGAGCTATGGAACTGCCCTTTATCGGTATTCTGGTTAACTCAGTATATTCTGTAGTACTTCCAGCAATGAGTTCCAGTGATTCACCAGATGATCTGGCACAGCTTTATCGTGGAGCAGTGAGAAAGAACGCTCTGCTTGTCTTTCCTCTGGCAGTTCTGTTCTTTGTGCTTGCTTCCGACGTCATGAGCTTTCTTTACTCCGTACGTTACGAGGGAGCCGCAGTCTTTTTCAGAATCTACTTGCTTACTCTCCCGATCCGAGTGGGAATATTCGGGATGATCTTTCAGGCAGCAAACCGAACCAAGTATATAATGCAGAACTCAATCCTGACTCTGCTGGCCAATCTGGCTCTAAATCTGATTCTGGTCAATACTGGCCTCAAAATGCAAGGCCCGGCTATTGCAACAGTTGTGGTGACTTACTTAAGCGCTGTTATCTATTTATGGCTGATACACTTCAGATTAGGATACAGTTTGAGAAAGATGTTTCCCACAGAGCAACTCATCAGAACTCTTTTTGCCTCTTTATTAGCAGGAGCTATTGTCTATCCGTTTTTGCTTCTCATCGATCTTCAGTTAGTGAGATTGATAGTAGTCCCATTACTCTTTTTGATCCTGTACTTGGGTTTAGCCTATTGGAGCAAAGCCCTGCTAGCTTATGACCTGATTAGTATGTCAAACGGCTTACGAGAAAGCCTGAGGAAGCTGAAGAAGTGAAACCACGCCTTAGAATCCTGTATATTGCTTACTATTTCCCACCCTTGGGAGGAGTTGCTTCACTACGTAGCCTTAAGATGGTTAAATATCTATCTCGCCAGGGAATTGACTGCAGCGTGCTCTGTCTGAACCCCAAGGGCATGAACTATCCGACCGATCTTGATCTGCTGCGCCAAGTTCCCTCGAGCTGTAGAATTTACCGGTTTAGGTGCCTGGATATATCTTGGTTCTTCAAGGTTCTTTATGGGTTGAAACTCCACTGGTTGGTTAGGTTCCTATCTCAGAACCTGCTTATCCCGGATCTTCAGATCATTTGCAAGAAGGCTGCAACCAGAGCTTTGGATAGACTAATCAGCAAAGAAGAAAGCCTCTGCCTTGCTGCCGAATCCAGCCTCAGAATTGCAGTGATCAGCTCCGGCCCGCCCTCTTCCCTATTTCTGGGCCTATACATGAAACAGAAGTATAACATGGATTTTATCTGCGATTTCAGGGACGAGTGGACAAACAACCCGGAAAGGCTGAATATCAACTACCCTCATCGCTCCCAATCCAGAGAACTGATGTGGGAAGCGCGCATTCTTGCTGCCTGCAAGGGCCTTAGCTACCTCACCGACATCATGCGCACCAATTTTGAAAGCCGCTACAAATTCCTGAGAACCAAGCCGTCCCAATTAATCCAAAATGGATACGATGAGGAGGATTTTCCCCCTCTATCGCCCTCCAAGATGACAAGCACTTGCTTCACTATCATTTACACTGGCAGCTTCTATGATCGCAGACAGCCAGATTCCCTCTGGCAAGCCATTAGTGAATTGTGCTCTGAAGGAAGCTTGAAAGAAGATGCTGTAAAGATCAAGATCATTGGCAAGAACAACAGGAGTTTTGTTTTGGGACGCTTTGCTGAATCTACTTTGATCAACAGAGTGGTCAAACTCGAGCCCTTCACCGGACACTCTGAAAGTCTGGAAATTATGAGACGCTCCGACGCCCTGCTTTTGTATATCCCCTCCGGGAAAAACACCGATTCCGTGCTAACCGGCAAGATATTTGATTACATCCGCAGCGGAAGACCAATCCTGGCAATCGTCCCTCCGGAAGGTCTTGCCGCCAGTATTGTTAAACATAGCGGACTGGGTTTTGTGGCAGATCACATGGATATCAGAGGCATCAAGCACTCCATAATGAAGCTATTGATTTTACACCAGAATAATTCCCTGGATAGCATCAAACCACATTGGGACTACATCAGTCAGTACTCCCGGGATAACCAGGCAGCCAAACTGGCAAGCCTGATCCATACTTGCCTAGACTCTGATAAGTCATGATGCGGATCCTTTGCTTTCAAACATACTAAGAAAGGTGATACTAGAGTGAAATTCATCCTGGCTAAACCTGCAGAATCATCCTTTATCCGTGAGGATGAGAAGATCCTGGCCTCCCTGGGAGCGCTTGACAGCATCCCTCTTAAGCAAAATATGGGTGCAATCCCTTATCTATTGGGTATGCTTCAAATGGCGTTCAAAATACTTGTTTGCAGAAAGGATACCAAAGTACTTATCTGGTTTGCAGATTACCATGCAGCCGTAGCCGTAATGGTTTGTCGTCTGAGAAATCTCAAATCCTATCTCTTTGTTGGAGGCTATGACGCCATCTGTTATCCAGAGCTTAAGATGGGAGTATTTTGCCGGCCATGGCGGGCTGCTTGTGCCAGATTCGCCTTGAATCACACTGGACACATCATAGCCAATCATGAATCGCTGCTCAAGAGCAGCAACTACTATTACTCCGCCCAGGGTCATCCGGACGGCGTGATAAGCTTCATACCAGAGCTTAAAACTCCCTGTTCAGTGGTCTACAATTCCGTAAGTTTTACCGAAAGCCCAAATCTGGATAGAATTCGCAAGCAGCAAGTTCTGTGTGTGGGAGTAACTCCCAGACTACAGGATTTTGTGAATAAGGGTTACGATTTACTGATAGAAGTATGCCGGGCAATGCCTCAGGCCCAATTCATTTTCGTGGGGATCAAATCCTGCTGGAAAGATGAATTGGAGGTGACCTACCGCCTAAGCGAGCCTTCAAATCTAAAGATAATCTCCTGGTTGGAACAGAACGATTTACACCGTCTCATGGAAGAAACTGCAGTTTACGTCCAAGCCTCCATATCGGAAGGAATGCCCAATGCTTTGATGGAAGCGATGTATTATGGTTGCTTCCCGGTAGGATCTAATGTGGCTGGAATCCCCACGGTGATGGGAGAATACGGAATAGTGGTGAAACACCGCTCAGTAGCGGAATTGAAAACTGCAATCACTCTTGCCTTGGAACAGACAATAGACAGATGCGCAGTTTCAAAATCTGTCAGCCAACGCCTTTCGCCTCAGATCCGAGCCCAGCGAATCACAGAAATCCTCAATGATGAAAAGGATTAATCCGGCAGATTTAATACCTGCTCAATTGTAGCAAGCAATTCGTCTCTCATAAAGGGTTTTTGTAGTGTGGCTTTGGCGCCAAACATCTTTGCCAAAGGCAGATAGCTATCCGGACCGATTCTTCCACCTCCGGACATGGCAACTATCTTGATCTCGGGACACAGGCCCAACATCTCGCGTATTGTCTCCAAGCCTTCTTTATCTGGCATAATGATATCCGTAAGCACGAGATCCGGCTTAAAACCTGGGCACATCTTGATCGCCTGGTCACCATTTGAGGCTTCCATCACTTCATAACCCGCTTTCAGAAGCATCTGCATCAATACAGAGCGAAAGCTTGTGTCATCTTCAATAACCAATATCTTTGGCATACACTCACCTTAAGAAAAACGTTGAGGCTGTTTTATAAGCATCCGCTGCGCTACTGATAATACCACCGGCATAACCAGAACCCTCACCCACAGGATAGATATCCTTGCAGCCAGGACTCGAGAGCAGGGTCTTATCCCTGATGATCCTGACTGGACAGGAAGTTCGTGTTTCCGGTGCAATGAGCACAGCATTCCTAGTAAAATCATGAACTATATCATTGAATTTTTGTAAAGAACTTTTTATCAGCTCCGTTTGCCGGTTTGGGTAAATCTGGGATAAGTCATGTGGAACATAACCCGGCTTGTAAGTCGTAAAGAATTTATTTTCAGAGCATTGGCCATGCATAAAGTCCTCTATCTTTTGAGCTGGAGCATAGTACCCAGCATAGAAAGATTTCTCCTCAATTATCTTCTGATAATCCATACCGTCAAAGAGCCTGGAACCAAAGACCTGCTTGTCCACTGGTGTAACTATGGCGCTGTTGCAATAAGCACCAGCTCTGGCACTATAGCTCATGCCATTTGTGACCACGCTTCCGGACGCAGAGGATGATGCAATCACTTCTCCTCCGGGACACATACAAAAGCTATACACATTACCGCTTGCCAATCTATAGGTTGCAGCACCCAGGGCCTCTGCCCATTTCTCTTTGCCATAAATAGCTCTATTGATCTGCGCTTGGGAATGCTCGATCCGAAAGCCCACTGCAAAATCCTTGGCTTCCATTGCCAGATCACGCTTGGCAAGCATGCGAAAAGTATCCCGGGCAGAATTACCCAAGGCCAGAATCATGGTGTGGCAATCTTCCCAATCTGCGTTAATCCTGATTCTTCTCAGCCTACCATCTGTGATCTCCAAATCAGTAAGCTTGGCTCCGTAACTGATAGAAGCTCCTTTGGTCAAAAGATATTCCCGGATACCACTCACAATCCCACGAATCCCCTCTGTACCACAATGAGGAAGAGCTTCATAGGCAATGTTGGGACTAGCCCCGAATTCGATCAACAACTCGTAGATTCTGCTGATCACAGGATTGTTGCCGCGACTGGTCAGCTTACCGTCTGAGAATGCCCCTGCTCCACCTTCTCCGAACTGGACATTCGAATCCTCTCTCAGATCTCCTTTCTCCCAAAAGTCTTTCACATGCACTGCTCTTGTCCCAAGATCAAAACCCTGGTCGTAAATCCTGGGCTTGAATCCCCGCTCCACCAAAGCAAGTGCTGCAAAAAGCCCTGCGGGTCCCATACCGATTATTACCGGATTGTCCGGAATCTGCTTGATGGGAAACTCCGGCCAAGAATCGACTTTGTATGGTAGTATATCCTTGTGTGAAAACTCAGTGTCCGGGAAACTCAGCTCCAGACTATAATCCCAGATAGGATGTCCCTTCCTGCGCGTATCAAGAGCTTTTCTAAGGATTTGCACGATGGAGAAGGCTGTGGCAGGCATACCGAGCTTCCGGCTTACAGCAAGCTCCAAACCGAGTTCCTCTCCCACAGGGATTCTGAGATTTCTAAGAAGATAGTTCATATGAATATATTGCTCCATTAACAGCAAAAAACAAGTCCAAAGATACAGTATCCAACCCAGATTCTA
>JAZHDE010000095.1:0-5724 GCA_036584515.1 Candidatus Cloacimonadota bacterium
CATCTCAACCCGTTTTGACAGAGGTAAATTGCTTTAGTGATCTGGTTCGAATTGATCCTGATGACAGTAAGCCGGCTTCTCTGAGCACCCGCTTCTGGCTCTGGCAGGATGGCAATGATCTGGTGGTCTATGCCGAGGCTGAGCTGGACTCCACCTATGAACCCGGTAATCAGGTTCGTAGAGATGAGGGAAACAGCGGAGATATGCTGCGGGTGCAGCTCATCACCATGCCAGGAGCCTATATGGCCTATGCTTATCTGGCTCATCCTCTTGGCAGTCTTGCCGATGGTATTCGCACTCAGGATATGGGTATTGATTTCTCTTGGGATAGCGGCTACAGCTATACAAATGAGATTGTTGACAACCTTTGGCGCATGACCATGCGCATTCCCCTGGGAGAGTTGCGCTTCCATCAGGAGCAGCCCTATAACTGGAGACTTATCTTTTCCCGGTATCACCAGGATGACCGCTCGACTTATAGCAGTCCCTATGCCAACATTGAGCAGAAGAACGCTTATTTCTTGAGTTCGCATCAGATTAGTTTGAGCGGGAAGATCACCCGGGATTTTCCCCTGGAGCTCAGGCCATACTTTGTGAAGTCCTACGATCTGGTGAATCATACTGATAGCTTTGATCCCCAAAACCTGGGTATGGACGTCGCTTATGTTCCCAGCCAGAAGCTGCGGCTCAAGCTCAGCTTCAATCCAGATTTCTCAGACACACCAATGGACAGCGCTTCCGACAATTATAATAGTAAATACCCACCCTACTACTCCGAGAATCGCTTCTTTTTCACAGAAGACCTTCAAGTCTTTAATTTGGGAGATTACTTCTACACCCGCAACATAGTTCAGCCGCAATTTGCCTATAAGCTTACAGGTAATACCGGCCGGGTGAATTGGGGTATCATGGGGGCATTGGACAAAGAGATCCGGGAAGGAAGTGAACTAATCAATCCGGACGATTACTACCAAGCCATCAGCATCAATCCCACCTGGGAGAAGCTTTCGCTCAGCAATGCCCTGATCAGCAGGGTGAATGAGGGCTTCTACAATCACGCTTACTACGGAAACTATAGTTATCAGCTAACGCCCTGTCTCGCCATCATCACCGATAACCTTGTGGCAATTCAAAAAGCCGAAGGCGATGAGGAAGAGCATAGAGGAATCAATACCTCAAACAGACTGGCTTTCGACAAAGGTGATTACACAGCAACCCTGACCTACGGAATTGTAAGTGAAGACTTGGTTCATGCCGCCGGATACCAGGCAGAAACAGACTATGATGGCTGGAATCTGGATCTCACTTGGGACAAGATGAGCCCAGAATCATTCATCACTTCCAGAGGCGTGAACGGCTTCTTTTCGATCAGCCGCACTACTCTGAGCCAGCCAAACTATGATCTGGATAGCGAGTATCTCTTCGCGTATCTGAACCTCAAGCGGAAGCTTTCCTTAAATGCAAGCCTATCCACCGGTACAGATGTGGATAACGACCGCAATATCTTCCGCACCTGGGGCTTTAACACAGGTTTCAACTACGTTCCTATCCGACAGCTTAATATTGGGGCACGAATTAGTTTTGGCGAAAGCCTGATCTACTCTCTCAGTGAAGTTCATGATCGCACCGCCCTAATCGTTACAGGTGGCCTAAACCTGGCGCGGAAGTTCTCTCTAAACTACAGTGCACTCCTGAACTTTATGGGCTATCCCCGTGAGAACCTGATAGATCTGGGAGATGGAATTGTGATGCCTCTGATTCTGGATAATGAGTATGGAATCCACAACCTATCGCTGGTCTATACTCATTCCCAAAAGTTCAGTCTATCAGGAGGTATGGGGCTCAGTACATACGAAAGCGGTGGCAGATATGCAAATCTATCGTATTATGGTAATTTAAGATATGAATTCATGCCCGGGAGCTATCTCTACATGGGCATGAAATCCTCACAGAGTCAGATTGAGCCCAGTAGCTTTGAACAACCCTTGGGGCAGTTCCAGCGCGACTTAGCCTCTGCTTATCTGAAGCTGGCCTTTACTTTGTAGACAAAGTGACGAGTGACGAGTGACAAGTGACGAGAACTCTCTTGTCCCTCGTTACTCCCATTATCCATAACTTACTATAAAACAAGCCTTTCCTTAGCTTTCGCTAAAGGATCGTTAAAGCTACGCTAAAGCAACGCTAAAGGGTCGAATTAGAGAGCAAGGAGGAAACCATCTTGCCCCACTTTGATTGGATACTGATATCTTCCAAATCATTTAAGGCATTACTAGCAGCTTTTTGTGGTAGATCCCCCCTGAGTTACTTAGTTTCAGAAGATAAAGACCTGAGGTTAAGCCGTTTCTGGAGAGCTGATAGTTTTGCAATCCAACTGTGGAAACCAGCTCTTCCGAGAGCAGTCTTTGGCCGCGGATATTGAAGAGCTCTAGATGGGTAATCCCGCTTTTCTGGTTTTGCCAAGTCAACTGAGTTGCATAATGAAGAGGATTAGGCGCTATGAAGAAATTGGCAATACTCTCAACCGGATCGGTATTGGACACCACATCGATGAAAATATGTCCCCCCTCTTGGCTGGTCATATCATCTCCATATACCGCTCTTACAAATACCTGATAGTGACCGGGGAGCACCCCTTCAAACGTGTATTGGGTTTGATTGGCTGGAACCTCTGCCAAGAGGTCTCCCAGTTGTGCAAAGTAATAGTCCGGCTCGGAATATGCGGGGGCGTCCCAATCAATCACGACGCTGGAAGGAGGGATAAACTCTGCAGTTACATTCTCTGCTCCGCCCTCGCAATCTCCCACATTGCCATTGTACCAATAGCGCATCGCATATATATCGCCGCCAGCTGAGCCATCCTCCCAGCCCACTATTACCCAAGCATCGGGATAAGAATCAAAGCTAAAATGCAGTTTGGCTGTATCGGTAGAAGCTACATGCCCACCAAACCAGCTATTGTAATAGCCGACCTCAGTATTATGTTCGCTCATGATCTTTTGCACTTGGGGATTGGCGCTATCCATCCAATAATAAAGGTAGTGCAACTTCCCTCGCATATTAATCGCATGGAGTGGATTGTGATCATACGAGGAAAGATCCTGCAAGGTCCATCCGGCGTCCGTTAAGAGCCTGTTTCCATCGTAATCAAAGATTTGCATCATCGCCCCATATTGGTTTTGATCCGCGCTGGTTACTCTCATCACTACTCTTGCTTCCTGGGCTTCAAAATCGCAATCCACTAAGGGGTAATAATGCTGATAACCTGTACTGGAGCTCACATATGTCCCATTGATAGGAGTAGTGATCTCACCCTGAGCTGTTATACGGGCAAAGTATGCCTGATTGATATTATTCATATCGCGATCGTCATGCCAGCTTAGCACCGCTCCACCACCACCATCAGGAGCAAAGCCAATTACTTGAGTCCAGGCAGCTATACCCATCGCATCTGATATCATCTGATCCCAGATCCAGCCCCCGTCCGGTGCCAGCCGTGCCACTTTTATCTTTCGATTGGGGCTGTAGAATGGACCTGAATCCACATAGTATTTCATCAAAACATCATTGAAGTCACTTTCGATAAGCTGAGGCCAATTGCATCTCTCTCCAGCTCCTGCCGTCATCACTAGACCACCCGGCCAGGCTGGTTGACCCGCTGGGCTAATCTTTTGAATGATGATTGAGGCAGTGTTGCTTTGATGCTGCCAAGCTACATAGGTGCTGTTGTCTGAACTATTCATTACCACTGGGCTATAGTCCGGTGCATCCATGCTTGCATTGATCGAGAGGCTTAGCCCGTTCTCACCCCAAAGCTGCTGACCAGAGGGTGATACTTTGTAGGCATAAATGCTGTTGTAGCCGGAACGGATATCCTGAAAGCATACTATGGCATTATCTTCCTGATCCACGCAGATATCATAATCAGTAAGCCAGGTATCGGATATACTGCCCGTCATTTCAACGGGTGATGGCCAGACTTCGTATCCATACATATTCAAGCTCTTGAGCCATACCTTGTAGCCTCCGCTTGAATTGTCAAAATAGCTGATGTAAGTGCTGCCGCTGGAGCATACGGCCACTTTGGGTATTACCTGCTCGCCCGGACCTCCGGCTATAAGATTGGGATTGTTTACATCACTGCTCCACTGCGCCCACAGCATAGCTGCTGCGCAAAAAAGAAAAGTCAAGATTATTGTTCGCTTCATGATCCACCTCGCTTCCTTCTTTCCATCTTTCGGCTATTCTCAAGACTCACCAAAATATGTCAAGTGGATAATATCTTTCAATCACTTAGGCTTACTTCGAGGACTACTGAATCAGAATGAACCCTTGTCCCAAGCTGCAAAAGGAAGGCATTGATCGACTGATCCAGCATATAATAGAACAAGAAGTTCCTTTTTTGTTTGACAGCAAGATCAGTTGATTCTGACTGTGTCTTACAGGGCAAGACCTGCCCACAACATAACCGGGAGATAAAGATGAAACTATTTCAGATGCTAAAGGCTTTGGATCATGAACGCCTGGCAGGAACCGATGGAGAACGCCGGGGACGTGAGACTATCACTAACTATCTGCATAGCTTGGGACTGAAACCCCAAATCGAGGAGTTTGAGATCAACGGCTTCGAAAGCGGAACTGCTTCAGTAACCATCGGCAAACAGAGCTGGGAAGCCACACCTTATGGCTTGTGTGGAGACTGCAAGGTAGAAGGCAAACTGGTTTTTCTGGAGAATGCCGATGCCCTGCTGCTCAATCCAGGAGCCTATGATGGCTCTATTGTGCTCTATTATCACAGTGATAAACGCTTGTACGACCTCGCTGCAGCAGCCAAAGTAAAAGCTTTCATCGGCATTTCAGCGCCGCATAAGACCGCCTACTCCTATTCTCACCGGCAGAATCTGCCCCAAGATGAGCTATTCCCTGCTGTTATGCTCCGTTATGACTACGCAGAAAAGCTGGTTCAACTGGCAGGGCAAATTGTCGTGCTGCAAATCAAGCAAGAAGTCGGTATGCGCAAGGCGCACAATATCGTTCTGGATATCCCCGGCAAAGGACGTGACAAGGCTCTAACTCTCCTGGTGGGTCATTATGACAGTGTTGCCCGCTCTCACGGAGCTTGCGATAATGCCGGTGGTAGCGTTTGTCTGATGAAAGCAGCGGAGCATTTTGCCAAAAAACAACCCGAGCGGGATCTGCGGATAATCTGGTTTTCAGCGGAGGAACTGGGTCTCTTGGGAAGCTTTGCCTACACCAAGGCTCATGAAACAGAGATCATCGAACGGGTGAAACTGGTGATAAACGTTGATCTGGCGGGTGATCCCATCGGGCGTAATGTGGTCTTTGTGCTTGGCACCAAAGAATTGCAGGGCTATGCCGGAGGAATCCTGCGGGAGCAGGGCTTGGTCTTCAGCGAGAACCTGAGCATCTACAGCAGCGATTGCATGCCGTTCAGCGTGTTGGAAATCCCTTCTCTGAATCTTGCCAGAGTAGGGGGGAAGGGGCTGTTCCATATCCATACAGATAATGATCTTGCCCGCAATGCCAATCAATTTGGCCTCCAGGAAGTTTATCTGGCCACCGAGGCAATTCTGGATCGGGTGCTCAATGCCCGCATGTATCCTGTACCAACTGGTATTGATGATACCTTAAGGGAAAAGATTGAGCGCTATCTCTGGGCTTCTACTCTGGAAAAACCAGAGCTCAAGTGGAAGGAGAAGTACAGGA
>JAZHDE010000096.1:0-5734 GCA_036584515.1 Candidatus Cloacimonadota bacterium
CGTCGAGGCCGGGGTCGGGCGCACCGCCTCGGCCACCGTCTCGGCCTTGCTTCCTAAATCCGTTTTCACCCATAAATGTCATGAGTGCTTCAACAAGATCAACTTCATTGATGGTATAGTTTTCACCTCTTGGATTTTCACCCACTGCAAGTAAACCTATAATCGCTTGTGCTGTTGATGATGCATTTGCGTTACCCCATGATGTGATACCAGCTTCAGCTTGAGCATTTTTAATATAGGTTATCATATCACTTTGAAATGATTGAACTAAAACTTCATTTTGAATCGATGATATCGCACCAAGTGCCATAGCAGCGTAATCAGCTTCTTGCCATATCATTTTGGGACGCACTCCAGCCAATTCATGATTGTACCAAAATGCAGTCTTACCTTTGATCAGTTTCATTACTTCGGAGAGAGCAAGGTGCCTGGGCAACAGGCTCAGGATATGGATGTGATCCCGTTGTCCTCCCACAATTATGGGTTTGCCGCCGATGTTCTTGATCATTCCTGCGATGTAGGAATGCACCCTGGACTCGTAATCCTCCATTATCCAATACTGACGCTGTTTAACGCTGAAAATAATGTGATATAGCAGAAAAGAGATGGATGAGGATGCCATAGACAGCTCCAATCGTTTTTTTCCATGATATGGGGATGCTGAATGATGTAAAGATTTTTTTGTTCGGATTGAAATCCTCACGAAGTCTGAAAACCCATTGAAATGGGTTGTATGTCTATGTGTGGCTTGCATTTGATACGGTGGTTAAAACCACCGCCTATCATCTAAAAACCCGCTAACACGGGTTTAGAGGATTATCTCCCACGAATGAACACAAATCCTTCCAATCCTATAATCCTCGTGAAGGAATAGAACGCAGATGACGCAGATGATTATGATTTACCTGATGGAATAGAACGCAGATAACTGGATCAACTGGATCAACAGGATTTTCTCCCACGAATAGACACAAATGAAAGATCACAAATGAACACGAATCTGTCCAATCTGTTGAATCCGTGTAATCCGTAATGAAGCCAATCCTTCCAATCCTCTAATCCTGAAATCCTCGTGAAGGAATAGAACGCAGATAACACAGATGATTATGATAGAACGCAGATGACGGGATCAACAGGATTTTCTCCCAGCTCCATCCCCACCGATCTGCCATCACGTCACCACGTCACCACGTCCCCACGTCACCACGTCACCACGTCACCACGTCACCACGCCACCACGTCACCACGTCACCACGTCCCCAAAATATGCAGCTCTCAGCAGAAACATATTGACATGTCCCGGTCTTTCTCCTTATCTGTATTCTAAACTATATAGGCAGATTGGAGGAAGAATGATACTTGGTCCTTGCGTGGTAATTAAATGCCCACACTGCAGTGAACTACATAAATATAGAACACTTTCAAGCGGCAACACCTTCGGTGCCGTCCTGTGGTCTGATGGCAAGTTTTATGCCGACATGCTCCCCGAACCACCGTCTGTGGTCTGTTGTGGAAGCTGTGGCGGGGTTTATTGGCTGAAAGATGCCGAAAGAATCGGAAATACCAAGATTGGCAGTGCCAGTTTGCGTCCGGATGCTATAGAAGAAAACCCAAACTACCAGATCTCATGGGAGTTCGCGCCTTATGTGGTGGAACCCTCTGAGGCTAAGTATTACGAAGCCCTGAAAGCGGGAATGTATCGAAGCGCCGATGATGAGATCATGCTCCGCATCCTGACTTGGCAAAAGCATAACAACCGCTTCCGGGATCAGGGATTCTGGAAGATACTGAGCTGGGACTCGCAGAATAGCTTTGAAAACGAGAACCGGGACAACATGGAAGCCTTGCTGAAACTCCTGAACCCGGACAATCCGGACGATACTTTTCTACGGATAGATCTGCTGCGTAATCTGGGCAGGTTTGAGGAAGCCCTGGAGGTGCTTAAGTCGCTCGATGATGGCTTTGAGGAAAGGTTCACTGAGATCTTCCGCGGTTTGTGCGAGAATCGCAACGCGTCCCTGCAGGTGCTGAACTGAGCGGGTAGCCAAGGTCTTTGGTGTGGCAATACCTGCCTTCGAGACTGTGTGAAAACTCATTCTGAGTCCCATCGGGACGATATTTTAGATAGCTTCCGAATCCCTGAAGCATGCCGATAGAGTCCCTTCGGGACGGCATTTTAGATAAGCTAAAACAAAGATATTGAGAGAATTATATACCTGATATGTCATTCCTACGGAACTCTTATGCTTCCCGCATAGATCGCTATTGCTACCTGAAATGCCGTTCCTACGGAACTCTTATGCTTCCATCATAGATCGCTATTGCTACCTGAATTGTCGTTCCTATGGAACTCTGATGCTTCCCGCCTAGATCGTGATTGCTATCTGAAATGCCGTTCCTATGGAACTTACATTGCTGTATCTCGCCTTTTCACACAGTCTCGGCCGCACCCCACCAAACAGCAAGCGGTTTGGCGAGGACCCCGGTCGCAGGAACGACGATGCGCGGAGCAGGGAGAAGAAACCTAAACCATGATTATAGCATGTGCAATGGTCTTTAGTAAGTAATCCTTACAAGTTGCTCCTCAGATGCCTTTAAATCTAACCAGATTAGTTGTTTAGACCTTCTAGCTTTGTCAACCACTCATTAAAGTGGGGACACTTCTGCCTGATTCTGTCCAAACCTATTGACTCAGTTACTGCACTGCCAGCGTAATATTTGTCATAAGCAGGGATAGCCCCATAAATCCTGTGCGAAGGTGAAGTGCTCGGATTATCGTTTATCATTTCTGGGGCTATATGTTGAGTATCTTGTATCAAGCTATTAATCTGCCTTACGTTATCTATGTATTCCTCTTTTAATTTGCCTGGATCGGCAAAGATAAGAGCCTCAAATTCATGCAGTTGAATATAGGGAATAAAGCGTGGGTCAGCGATGTCCTGAGCAAAGGCAGATTCCAGTATCTCGACCTTGCGATAAGGATCGGTACAAGATGATGCCTCATGATAACCTGGAAAATCATCCGGAAGGCCGTAGAGGTCTATCATCGTGGTAAACCTGCATTCATCATGGTTATCGGTATGAATCCGCGTAACAATATCGCTTTTAACCTTAGCATAGTTGCTAATACCGCCCTTATACTGCTGTCCGGAGCTTTCATCATTCCTGGTTAAAAAGCAGCACACATCAGCAATTACATTAAAATGAATAAGGTAACTAACCAGCAAACTCTCTACAAATCTCTTCTCTGTTTGTCCTTCACCCAAGACATGCAAGCGGATCATGGGCGACCTCCGACGAGGTTCTTTTCCCATAGTTCAGACATCGAGTAGTCCTTTATCCACTCGGCAAATCTCTCGGGATCTAGTCTGTTAAAGACCGTAGAATCATCCTTGCTTTCTACCACAATGATGTCCTCTGCATTGAAGAAATTAAGCAAAAAGGAGGATTGGGTAGAGAGAATAATCTGGCTGTTTTGAGCAGCAATCTTGATCATGCCCACCAAGTCGATCAAAGCTTCCGGATGGAGCCCCAGCTCTGGTTCATCTATCACGATAACATTAGGAAGCGATTTTGGAGGCTGTAAAAGCAAGGTTGCCAAAGCCATATAGCGTAAGGAACCATCTGATATCTGATGAGCTCCAAATACATGTTCATGTCCCTTGGCTCTCCATTGCAGTTTTATCTGTTGAGAGTTCTCTACGGCTGGTTCCAGGAAAAAATCCTCAAACTGAGACATGATTTTCTGTATCCGTTTTACTATACGCTGATAGTACCTTCTGCCAGTTTTGCTAACTCTCATCGCATAGAGGTAGGCTCCGAGATTACCAGCGTCAGATCTCAGAGATCGATCGTCGTCTTTATCACCAGGCTGACGGATAGATGCCTTTTCTGATGTGTCGTGGAATTGATAGACTCTACAGCGACTTAGAAGTGTAAAAACCTCTAGTTCCATAGGCAGTGCTTTGTTAAAACTTAAGAGACTCTCTGAATGTCCACCATCCGAGACTGATAGATTTGTGGATTTACCAGATAGCATGTTGGGCTTTGAAGTCTTTACATTCTCATAAGCATACATCATTTGACCTTGAAATGAGTGAGTGAGGGCAAAATCGTATTCGCAATAATGATTGCTGTCTTCAAATCTTAGTTTTGCTGCAAATTGTTCTGTCTTGCGAGAACCATAGTAGAGAAGTGAATCTGCGTATCCTTGCTTTCCGATAAACATTTGTAGCTTACGCGCTGTGATATAACTCAACATCTGAAAGAAGGAAACCAGATTGCTTTTGCCGACTCCATTTGCACCAATCAGCACGTTTATATCACCCAAGGTTATGCTTTGTTTCGTGCCAATGGATTTGAATCCCTCTATTTCAAGGGTTTTTAACTTATATCTTTTCTCTCTATCCATTTATCCTCCCAAGAGGCCTTATCTAATCTCCAGCGAATATTTAGTCCATAGGGATACATCTTTCCCCAAGTGTGGTCAAACCGCTATCCAGTAAAGTCATTAGTTTGTAGATAGCTTGCAATTAAGGCTATTGTATCAATCAAATAAAACTGTTATGAGCCGTCAAGTGAAAGTCTTGGAAGCCCAGGGTGGTCACATCATCTTGATGTGTCTTCAAATGAAGGATGTAGCAAAAATAGAACGCAGATCTTGCAAAAAAAGCAACAACTGCTCCTCGCCATCCACTCTGAGGATTAGAGCTGCCTCGGTGGGCAAGCCTCTCAGCATCGAGCGCAGCAGATTGGTGATCTCGTTGTGAGACCAAGCTTCATATCTCTGAAACTTGGGAAGAGTGAGTTGTCCCAGCTCAATCAACTTGAAATATTCATGTGAAGGCCGGTTGTAAGCTTGCATAGTGTGGTGAGCTCCTTTCCCTTATGTACTTGGTTGCGCTTTTAGTTATGAGTCTAACAAAATTCCTGAAATCCTTGTGAAGCCCTTTAGTTTCCCAGCTTCACACCAGCCGGTCTCGTCACCACGCCCCCACGCCACCACTTCAACACTTCACCACTCACTGTTGGCTCTCTCGTCACTGCCCAATAAAGCGACAGGATGTCGCTTCCACTATAGTCTCCCCAATAAAGCGACAAGATGTCGCTTCCACTATAGTCACTGCCCTATGTCTGGCGGAGTCTTCGCCGAGTGTTCGCCCAGTCTTCCCGAGCACTTTGCTCCGGAAGAGTCCTGCAAGACTCGGCGAAGACTCCGGGAGAAAGCAGTGAGCAGTGAGCAGGGAAGAGCAGAAGGATTTACAATGTACGATGTACGATTTACAATGTACGATGTACGATGTACGATGTACGATTTACAATGTACGATGTACGATTTACAATGTACGATGTACGATGTTCGATGTACGATGTACAATGTACGATGGGGACGCTTCGCGGGTTGATCAGGGAAATGGAAAAGACTATTGAATAATAACCTGTTTCCAGACATTCCACGAGAATCCGTCAGGGTACACTCGTTGCCACCTATTGTTCACATTATGTCATTCCTGCGAAGGAGGCTGTGTGAAAAGTACAGATGGCACCGTCTTGAGTCCCAGGGGGACGGCATTTTAGATAGATTCGATGATTATTGCGATAAACCACTGAGTCCCATCGGGACGGCATTTTAGATAAATAATGCACTATAGGACAGACAATTAACTTCATCTGAAATGTCGTCCCGAAGGGACTCTATCGGCATGCTTCAGGGATTCGGAAGCTATCTAAAATA